>JACEFY010000163.1 GCA_016807485.1 Stenotrophomonas maltophilia
CCGGCCTTGCGGGCGTTGACGCCGCCGACGACCTGGGTGCCGGCCTTCAGCATGAGCGCCGTGTGCTTGGTGCCCTCGCCGCCGGTGATGCCCTGGACGATGACCTTCGAGTCCTTGTTGAGGTAGATAGACATGTTCCTGATTCCCCTTACGCGTTCGCCAGCTCGGCGGCCTTGTCGGCGCCCTCGTCCATGCCTGCCGCGAGCGTGACGAGCGGGTTGTTCGCCGCCGCGAGGATCGCGCGTCCCTCCTCGACCTGGTTGCCGTCGAGACGGACGACGAGCGGCTTGGATGCCGCGTCACCGAGGATCTCGAGAGCCTTGACGATGCCCTCCGCCACCGCGACGCACGACGTGATGCCGCCGAACACGTTGACGAACACGCTCTTGACCTGCTCGTCGCCGAGGATGACGTCCAGGCCCGCGGCCATGACGGTCGCCGAGGCGCCGCCGCCGATGTCGAGGAAGTTGGCGGGCTTGACGCCGCCGTGCTTCTCGCCTGCGTAGGCCACGACGTCGAGCGTCGACATGACGAGCCCGGCGCCGTTGCCGATGATGCCGACCTGGCCGTCGAGCTTGACGTAGTTGAGGCCGGAGGCCTTCGCCTTCGCCTCGAGCGGGTCGGCGGCATCCTTGTCCTCGAGCTCTTCATGCTCGGGGTGACGCACCTCGGAGGCGTTGTCGTCGAGCGTGACCTTGCCGTCGAGGGCGATGATCTTCCCCGACGCGTCGAGGATGAGCGGGTTGACCTCGACGAGCGTCGCGCCCTCACCCGTGTAGACGTCGTAGAGCTTGACGAAGACATCGGCGACCTTCGGGGCGAGCTCATCGTCGAAGCCGCCGGCCTTGGCGATCTCGAGCGCCTTGGCCGCGTCGATGCCGGTGAGGGGGTTCACCTCGATCTTGGCGAGGGCTTCGGGGCGCTCCACCGCGAGCTCCTCGATCTCCATGCCGCCCTCGACCGAGCACAGCGACAGGTACGAGCGGTTCGAGCGGTCCAGCAGCACCGAGAAGTAGAACTCCTTCTCGATCTGTGCGCCCGCCGCGACCATCACGCGCTTGACGACGTGCCCCTTGATGTCGAGGCCGAGGATGGCCTCGGCGGCCGCATAGGCGTCGTCGGGGGTCTTGGCGACCTTCACGCCGCCGGCCTTGCCGCGGCCTCCGACCTTCACCTGGGCCTTCACGACGACGACGCCGCCGATCTTCTCGGCCGCTGCCTTCGCCTCCTCGGGGGTGTCGGCGATGATGCCGGCGAGCACCGGCACCTCGTACTTCTCGAACAGGTCTCGTGCCTGGTACTCGTAGAGATCCACGTGCAATCCTTCGCTGGGCGACTGTGGTTTCGGTGCCGGATTCATCTCGATGTCGAGAGATCTCAGCCGATCCCCCAGCCTAATACGTGCTGCTGGGAGCCTCGGACAGGTCGGATTCGGCGGGCGTGCGCGGCAGCTGTGCGAGGTCCTGCACCGCGGGCCCTTCGATGCGGGTGCCGTCGGGCGAGAACCGCGACGCATGCAGGGGGCAGTCCCACGTGCACTCGGCGTCGTTCCAGCGGAGCACGCCGCCGAGGTGCGGACACACGGCCCGGACGGCCCGGGTGCGCCCCTCGACGGTGGAGACGCCGACCGGCACCATCCCGCGATGGGCCACGACGCCGTCCCCCTCCGCGGGCCGTGCGACGGGAACGGCCCGCCGCTGCGAGGCGGCCCAGCCGGATGCCGCCTCCCACCCGGTGCTCACGTTCTCGGTGCCGCCGCGGCCGATGTCTGCGGGGACCGTCATGCGGTGGGCGAACGTCCGCATCCACTCCGGGCGGTCGCCCATCGGCACGCCGAGGATCTCCGCGGCGATCCGCTGGGCGGCGGCGGGCGCCATCGTCAGACCCCACTTGCCGTATCCGGGCGCGAAGCGCACCGCACCCCCGGTGCGCGGCATGACGCCGATGAACGGGATGAGGTCGTGCGATTAGTAGTCCTGCGCCGACCACTGGGCGACCGGGTCCGCCCCGGGGAAGTGCCGCCGGGTCCACTCGATCAGGTCGTCGACGGCGGCGCGCTCGGAGAAGGAACGGCCGACCGGGTGCCCGTTGCCGCCGACGACGAGCTGGGCACGACCCGCGGGTCCGTCGCCGTCGGTGATCGAGCGGATCGAGCGCGTCGGGGTGTCGACCGAGAGGTACAGGCCCTCGGGGAGGTGGCCGCCGACCTCGAACGCGACGCCGTAGCTGCGCAGCCCCCGCGTCTTGGCGAAGTACAGTCCCCGGTCGAGGATGGGCGTGCCGGTGGCGAGCACGATCTGATCGGCTTCGATGTCGCCGGCATCCGTGCGGAGGGTCGGGCCCGCGAGCGCACGCACACCCAGGGCGCGGACACCGGTGTGCAGCGTCCCGCCCTCGGCGACGAACCGGTCGGCCAGCGCCCGGAGCAGGACCATCGGGTCGAGGGCGAGCTGGTCGTCGAGTGCCAGCCCATCGACGAGGGGGAACGGATGGTCGCCGGAGGAGACGAGGCGGTGCACCGGGAGCCCGGCCTCGGCCGCGGCGCGCTCTTCGGCCTCGATGTGACGGATGCCGTCCGCCGATTGCGCGTACGAGATCGCCGTGCGTGTCGTGTAGGGCACTCCTTCGGTCTCGGCGAACGAACGCACCCACGCCGCGCCCTCCGCGCCCGCGTCGACGTACGCGCGCACGAGCGACGGCGGGTGGTGACGCCGGAGCGTCGACAGCACCGCACCCTGCAGGAGCGAGACCTTGCCGGTGTTGCCGCCGCTCGCCAGAGCGCCCACATCGCCGGCCTCCACGACCGCGACGCGGCGACCGCCACGCGTCAGCAGGAGCGCGGTGACGAGACCCGTGAGCCCGGCCCCGACGATGACGACGTCCGGCCGATCCGCGGGCAGTGCCGACGGCGCGGCGGGTTCGGCACGGGACTTCCAGACGGGCTGCATCCTCACAGCAAACGCCGCCCGCCCCGGCGGGGCAACCCCTTGACACGTCGGAACCGCGGGCCGTGGGGCGGTGGGATCACCGCACCGTGGGTAGGCTCGGCGCATGACCGATGCCGCATCCACCTCCGCCTCGGGCGCCGTCGTCGCCGCGGCGCTCGATCTCTTCGTCGCCCAGGGCTTCGAGGCGACCTCGGTCGAGCAGATCGCGCAGGCGGCGGGTGTGTCGCGCTCCACCTTCTTCCGCCAGTTCGGCGGGAAGGACGACGTCGTCTTCAGCGACCACGATGTCCTGCTGGCGCAGCTGCGCACGTTCCTGGCCGACGCCGACGTGGCCGCGACGGCGAACCCGTGGGCGACGGCGTGCGCCGCATCCGTCGAGGTCTTCCGCCACTTCGCCGCCGAACCCGAACTGGCCCGGCGGCGGTACGCCGTGGTCCGCCAGGTGCCGGCGCTGCGCGAGCGCGAGATCGTGACGGTGTTCCAGTACGAGCGTCTCTTCGACGAGTACCTCCGCGGCGCGCTGCCCGGACTCGATCCGATCGATTCGGTGGCCTTCGCGGCCGCCGTGACCGCCGTGCACAACCACGTGCTGCGTCGGCTCCTGCGCGGCACCGACGACATCCCCGAGTCGGTGCTCACCGACGCCTACGACGGCCTCATGCACCGCTTCGGTGTGCATCCCGACGGCGAGGACGAACGCAGCGACGACGTCGTGGTCGCCGTCTTCCCTCGGCGCATGCCCACCGCCGAGGTCGCCCGGCGCGTGCGCGACGCGTTCTGACGCGGCGGTTCAGACCGTCTCGCCGGAGGCCACCGTCTCGGCGAGCGCGTGCACGCGCGGCAGGTGGTGCGCGCCGTAGAAGTCCGCGGCGCGCAGGCGTGCGGCGTCGGTCTCGTCGGTACCCTCGTGCGTCGGCACCGCCGCGACGGCCAGCGCGTGCATCCATCCGCCGGCGAGCGTGCCGAGCAGCATGAGGTAGGGCACGCTGACGGCGTGCGCGTCGCGCGGCGATCCGCCGAAGCCGATGATGTCGGCCGTCGCGCGGCGGGCCGTGGCGACGGCGCGCTCGAGCGCCGTCCGGCGTCCGAGGCCCTCGTGGATGCGGATCGACTCGGCGATCTGCCTCCCGACGGTGCGGATCGGATTCAGCGCGGTCCGCGGCTCCTGGAACACGATGCCGATCTCGTCTCCGCGGATCGCGGCGAGGTCGCGGTCGGGTAGGCCGAGGAGCTCGCGACCCTGCCAGCGGATGCTGCCGCCGACGGTCGCGCCGTCCGGCAGCAGCCCGAGCAGGGCGAGCGCCGTGAGCGACTTGCCCGACCCCGACTCGCCGATGAGCCCGACGCGCGCGCCGTCGGGCACGTCGAACGAGACGCCGTCGACGACGCGCCGGCCGTCGATCTCGATCGTGAGGTCGCGGACCTCCAGGCTCATGCGACCACCACCGGGACGTGGGTGCGCGCGGCGGCCACGCGCCGCGACAGGGTGGGATCGGTCGCTTCGCGCAGCCCGTCCCCGAGCAGGTTGAGGCCCAGGACGGTGAGGGTGATCGCCAGACCCGGCCACACGACCGTGAGCGGATGCACCGAGATGTACGACTGCAGCTCGGCCAGCAGCAGCCCCCAGGACGGCTCGGTGGGCGGAGCGCCGAAGCCGAGGTAGGAGAGACCCGCCTCGGCGAGCACGGCGACGGCCATGGCCCACGAGAGCTGCACGATGAAGACCGGCGCGACGTTCGGCAGCAGGTGCCGCAAGAGGTTCTGCCAGGGGGAGAGGCCGCTCGCCCGACCGGCCAGGACGAAGTCGCTGTGCAGCACGCGACGCAGCTCCGGCCGGGTCACGCGGGCGACGTTCACCCCGAACCCGATGCCCACCGAGACGATGACGACCCAGAGCGACCCGCCCCAGACGGCGGAGATCATCATGGCGATCAGCAGCACGGGGAAGGCGATGAGGATGTCGACCAGCACCGCGACGGTCTCCCGCACGAGGCGCGCCGTCAGCGCGCCGAGGGCGGCCAACGCCAGCCCGAGGAGGGTGGCGATGATGCCCGCGCCGACCGCGACCCACACCGTGGTGCGGGCGCCCGCCATGAGGAGACTCGCGATGTCGCGCCCCGATCCGTCGGTGCCGAGCACATGCGGCCATCCGGGCGCGGCCCAGCGGTTCGCGATGTCGACGCTCTTCGGATCGAAGGGCAGCCAGAAGACCCCGACGAGCGCGGTGAGGGCGACCGCGGCGATCACGATGATCCCGAACCTGCTCGTCGAGAGCGCCCAGAGTCGCGCCCACCACGTCTGTCGGCCGGTCATTCCGCCTCCCGCTGACGCGGGTCGATAACCCGATGGACGAGGTCGACGAGGAAGCCGACGACGAGGACGAATCCGGTGAGGACGAGCAGCTCGCCCTGCACCTTCGGAAGGTCGCGGTTGCCGACGTCGGCCACCAGCATCCTCCCGACACCGGGGAGTCCGAACAGCTGCTCGATCACCACCGCGCCGACGATGATGCCGGCGACCTGCAGTCCGAGCACCGTGATGATCGAGAGGCCGACGGTCGGCAGCCCATGTCGCACGAGGGCCTGATTGCGAGTGAGTCCTTTCGCCGCCGCGGTGCGGACGAAATCCTGCCCGACCGCCTGGAGCGTCGCCGAGCGGACGAAGCGCAGCAGCATGGCGCCCTCGACGACGCCGATCGTGAGGGCCGGCAGCAGGA
>JACEFY010000164.1 GCA_016807485.1 Stenotrophomonas maltophilia
GAACTGGCGTCCGTGACGCCCGCCCAGGCGCTCGCACACCCCACGTGGGACATGGGCCGGGTCGTCACGACGAACTCCGCGACGCTCGTGAACAAGGGGCTCGAGGTCATCGAGGCGCACCTGCTGTTCGGCGTCGACTACGACGCGATCGACGTCGTCGTCCATCCGCAGTCGGTCGTGCACTCGATGGTCGAGTTCGTCGACGGGTCGACGATCGCCCAGGCGTCGCCGCCCGACATGCGCTTGCCGATCTCGCTCGGCCTGGACTGGCCGCACCGCGTGGCCGGGGTCGGCGCGCCGCTCGACTGGACGCGTGCGCAGTCGTGGACCTTCGAGCCGCTCGACGACGAGGCCTTCCCCGCCGTCGCGCTCGCCAAGCAGGTGGGGCGAGCCGGAAGCACCTACCCGGCCGTCTTCAACGCGGCCAACGAGCAGGCCGTCGATGCGTTCCACGAGGGCCGGCTGGCGTTCACCGGCATCCTCGACACCGTCGCTGCGACTGTCGACGCCCACGAGCCGCCCGCCGAGCTCTCGCGTGCCGCGCTCGCCGAGGCCGAGCGCTGGGCGCGTGCGGCCGCTGACGCGCGGATCGCGCGGGCCTGAGCGAGCCCGCATCCATCGCGAACGGCCGTCATCCGTCGCACAGCGCCGCTCATCCGTCGCGAACCTCCGGTATCGCGTCGGGTGAGGGCGATACGCGCCGGATGAACGCGGGCGGAAGCGATACGCGCCGGATGAACGCGGGCGGGAGCGGGATCGGCCCGCCGGGGGAGCGGCGGGCCGATGGGGTGCACCTCGTCGTGCGACCGACGGCGGCGGGGGACCTGCCGTCAGTACGTCGGAAGACCGTGCGCGCGGAATTGGCCCCGCACGCGGTCGATGAGCTCGGGCGACGGCGCGGGCGTGCCGTCGAGCTCGTAGCGGCGGCCGAGCGCTTCCCACTTGTCCCGCCCCATCTGGTGGAAGGGAAGAACCTCCGCGCGCGTCACCATGCCGGGGCGGAGGGCGGCGAGCGAGGCCGCGTAGGCGGCGACACGCTCGACGTTGTCGACGTCGTCGGTGAGCCCGGGCACGAGGACGAAGCGGATCCACACCTCGGGGCCGTCCGTGCGCGCGGCCAGTCGCCGCCCGAACGCGAGCGTCGGCTCGAGATCCCGGCCCGTGACGGCGCGATAGGTGTCGGGATCGCCGCTCTTGACGTCGAGGAGCACCAGGTCGACGTCGTCGAGCATCGCGTCCGTCGCAGCGGCGCCGAGATAGCCGGAGGTGTCGATCGCGGTGTGCACGCCCATCTCCTTGGCGCCGCGGAGGATGCGGGCCGCGAACGCGGGTTGCATGAGCACCTCCCCACCGGACAGCGTGATGCCGCCGCCCGTCGCGCGGAAGACGCCGAGGTAGCGGCGGATGCGGGCGAGGAGCTCATCGCTCGTCACGGGCGTGCCGTCCTTCATCGCCATGGTGTCGGGATTGTGGCAGTAGAGGCACTGGAGCGGGCAGCCGCTGAGGAATGTCGTCAGGCGTGTGCCCGGGCCGTCGACCGCGGTCACCAGCTCCCACGAATGGACGGACCCGAGGAGTCCGTCGCGCATGGCGGCGAGCCGCTCGTGCCGGCTCACGTCCTCGACCGTCAGTCCGTCCAGGCCCGCGCCGCTCCGCCGGAGCGCGGGCGCCGGGAGGGGGGCCTCCAGGCGCACCGCGTCGGCGGGGACGCCGCCCTTCACTGCGGCGTCACATTCGGGGCGACGGAGCATCGTCGCGGACATCTCATCACTCCCTGCTGACCGGTGGATGCGTCACAGCGCGCCGTGGAAGGTGCGCGACAGGACGTCGAGCTGCTGCTCGCGCGTCAGGCGCACGAAGTTCACGGCGTAGCCGGAGACGCGGATGGTCAGCTGCGGGTAGTTCTCGGGGTGCTCCATGGCGTCGGTCAACGTCTCTCGGTTGAGGACGTTGACGTTCATGTGGTACCCCTCGGCGCCGACGTAGGCGTCCAGGAGCCCCGCGAGGTTTGCGACCTGCTCGTCCTTCGTGCGGCCGAGCCCGGTCGGCACGACCGTATTGGTGAGTGAGATCCCGTCTTGCGACTGGTCGTACGGCAGCTTCGCCACCGACAGGGCCGAGGCCAGCATCCCGTGTGTGTCGCGCCCGTTCATCGGGTTGGCTCCGGGTGCGAACGGTTCGCCCGCGCGGCGACCGTCGGGGGTGTTGCCGGTGGCCTTGCCGTAGACGACGTTCGAGGTGATCGTGAGCACCGACTGCGTGGGCAGGGCGTTGCGGTACATCGGATGCCGCCGGATCTTGGCCATGAAGCGCTCGACGAGGTCGACGGCGATGTCGTCGGCGCGGTCGTCGTCGTTGCCGTACGTCGGGTACTCGCCCGCGGTGATGTAGTCGACGACGATGCCGCGGTCGTCGAAGACCGGGGTCACTGCGGCGTACTTGATCGCCGACAACGAGTCGGTCGCGACGGAGAGGCCGGCGATGCCGCAGGCCATCGTGCGCAGCACGTCCTTGTCGTGGAGCGCCATCTCGAGTCGCTCGTACGCGTACTTGTCGTGCGACCAGTGGATGCAGTTGAGCGCCTCCACGTACGTCTCGGCGAGCCAATCCATCGTCTTGTCGAAACGCGCCATCACGTCGTCGAAGTCCAGCGGGCCGTCGGAGACCGGCGCAGCGACCGGCGAGACCTGCCTGCCCGAGACCTCGTCGCGACCGCCGTTGATGGCGTACAGGAGGGTCTTGGCGAGGTTCACGCGCGCGCCGAAGAACTGCATCTGCTTGCCGACGCGCATCGGGCTCACGCAGCACGCGATCGCGGCGTCGTCACCCCACGCGGCGCGGATGATCTCGTCGGACTCGTACTGCACGGCCGACGTGTCGATCGACACCCGCGCGCAGTAGTCCTTGAAGCCCTGCGGGAGCTCGGGGCTCCAGAACACCGTCATGTTGGGCTCGGGGGCGGGCCCCAGGTTGTAGAGCGTCTGGAGGTAGCGGAACGAGTTCTTGGTGACGAGCGCGCGCCCGTCTTCGCCCATGCCGCCGATCGTCTCGGTGACCCACGTCGGGTCGCCGGAGAAGAGGGCGTCGTATTCGGGGGTGCGCAGGAACCGCACGATCCGCAGCTTGATGACGAAGTCGTCGATGATCTCCTGCGCCTCGGATTCGGTGAGAAGCCCGTCGGCGAGGTCACGGGCGATGAAGATGTCGAGGAAGGTCGAGGTGCGGCCGAGCGACATCGCGGCGCCGTTCTGCTCCTTGACTGCACCGAGGTAGGCGAAGTACAGCCACTGCACCGCCTCGCGGGCAGTGGTGGCCGGCCCCGAGATGTCGACTCCATACGCCGCCGCCATCGTCTTGAGCTCGCCGAGCGCGCGGATCTGCTCGGCGTGCTCCTCCCGCATCCGCACGACCTCCTCGGTGAACGGGGTCGTGTCGAGCTCGAGCTTGTCGACCTGCTTGGCAGCGATCAGGGCGTCCACGCCGTAGAGCGCGACCCGGCGGTAGTCGCCGATGATGCGCCCACGGCCGTAGGCGTCGGGGAGACCCGTGATGATGTGGGAGCTGCGCGCCGCGCGCACGGCGGGGGAGTACGCGTCGAACACGCCCTCGTTGTGGGTCTTCCGGTACTTCGTGAAGACCTCCTTGAGGCTCTCGTCGACGTCGTAGCCATAGGTGTTCAGCGCTCCCTCGACCATGCGCCACCCGCCGTTGGGCATGATCGCGCGCTTGAGCGGCGCGTCGGTCTGCAGCCCCACGATGACGGTGTCGTCGTCGCTGATGTAGCCGGGCCGGTGGGCGACGATGCTCGCCGGGGTGTGCGTGTCGACGTCGTAGACGCCCTTCTCGCGCTCGGCGGGGAACATGGCGCTGAGTGTCGCCCAGACGCGTGTCGTGCGGTCGGTGGGGCCGGCGAGGAACGCGCTGTCGCCGGTGTAGGGCGTGTAGTTGCGCTGGATGAAGTCACGGACGTCGATGTCGTCCTGCCAAGGGCCCGAGGTGAATCCGGCCCATGCGGCGGGCTGTGCATCGTGGGCTGCGGGGGTGAGTGTGCTCATCGGGATCGCTTCCTTAATCCTCGTGGGATCGGCTGCCCGAGTATCGCGGGGCGCCGCTGTCCTCAGGATAGCCCCTGTGGTCAGACCACTAAAGAGGATGCACGAAACCACCAGCGACCGCGCTGGATCCGTGGCCGCCGTTGTGGTCAGGCCACAAAGGACGTCCCGCGTGCCGAGCGGCTCAGGCGAGCGGGCGGGACGGGTCCGACAGTGGAGTCGAATCGTCCGGATAGGGCACCGGCCAGGACGGTTCAGGCACCTGCCAGCCGGCGTCCCGGAGTGCACGTCGCGCGAGCTCACGTGCGGAGTAGGGCGTGCGCACGCCGCGGATGTCGCGGTAGTCCTGGTGCCCCGGCCCGGCCCAGAGGATCGCATCGCCGTCGGTGACGAGCTTCACCGCTTCCAGGATCGCCCGCTCGGGCGGGGAGTACTCGTGGATCTCGGCGTCCGGGCTGGCCTGCCGCGCCCCCGCGACGAGCGCGCTGCGGATCTCGTCCGGGTCCTCGTGGCGGGGGGGGTGGTCGGTGACGATCAGGATGTCGCTCCCGAGCACGCCGGTGCGACCCATGTCGTGCCGCTTCGTCTTGTCGCGGTCGCCGTCGGCGCCGAAGAGCATGACGACCCGGCCGGGGGTCACGCGGCGTACGGCGGCCAGGGTCTTCTCGAAGGCGTCGGGGGAGTGTCCGAAGTCGACGTAGACGGCGGGACCCGTGTCGCCGGAGACCCGCTGCGTGCGGCCGGGGAGATGCGAATCGATCCGTCCGCCGTCGAGCGCGCTCACGAGGCGCTCCCAGGCGTAGCCGGCCTCGAGCAGCATGACGATCGCGAGCCCCGCGTTGGCGGCCATGTGCCGGCCGATCACCGGCACCGTGGTGGTGAGAGACCCGGCGGGACCGGTGAGCGTGAACTCCGTGCCGTCCTGACGTTCCTCGACGATCTGCACCGTCCAGTCGGCGGATGACGCAGGGTCGGCGGCGATGTCGGGTGTCACGATCGTCGTGACCGGTACCTCGCTGCGGGCGGCGACCTCGGCGCCGTAGCTCGAGTCGAGGCAGACGACGCCCCGCCGCGAACGATCCGCGCGGAACAGGGGCAGCTTCGCCTCGAAGTACTCGCGCATGTCGGCGTAGTCGTCGAGGTGATCGTGGGTGAGGTTCGTGAAGCCGGCGACGTCGAAGACGATGCCGTCGACGCGGTGGCGGCTGAGTGCCTGCGCGCTCACCTCGACCGCGACGGCCTCGACGCCGCGCTCGCGCATGAGCGCCAGGAGGGCGTGGAACTCGCTCGCCTCCGGGGTCGTCAGACGCGAGACGATGACCTCACCGGCGATGTGCCGTTCGGCTGTGGACGAGAGCCCCGTGACGATGCCCAGCTGACCGAGGATGCCCTCGAGGAGGTGCGACACGCTCGTCTTGCCGTTGGTGCCGGTGGTAGCCAGCAGCACCGGAAGATCGTCGGCGGTGCCGTAGACCCAGGCCGACAGATCGCCGAGGATCGCCCGCGGATCGTCGACGACCACGATGGGCAGGCCGGCCGG
>JACEFY010000165.1 GCA_016807485.1 Stenotrophomonas maltophilia
AGATCTCGTTCACGGCGGGCGAGAACGAGCAGGCGCTGCAACGGCACGCGACCCGGGTGATGGTGCGGATCATGGAAGCGGCCGGAGCCACCGGCATCCGCGTGCTCGACCGCACGGCGCACACCCTCGGGACCTGCCGCATGAGCGACGACCCCGACGACGGCGTCGTCGACGGCGACGGTCGCAGTCACGAGGTCGCCGGTCTCTGGATCGTCGACAACTCGACCTTCCCGAGCGCGCTCGCCGCGAACCCCGCCCTGACGCAGGTCGCTCTCGCCCTGCGGAGCGCGGAGAAGATGCTCGCCGCGCGGTGAACCGGGGTCAGTGCCCGTCGAGGCTCCGCTCCGGGGCGACCTGCTGGATCGTGAGCGCCGCGGAGATCACCGCGAGGTGACTGAGCGCCTGCGGCAGGTTGCCCCAGAAGCCGCCGTCGGACGCGGAGATCATCTCGCTGTAGATGCCGACGTCGTTGGCGGCGGCGACGAGCTCGTCCATCGCCGCGATCGCTTCGTCGTGACGGCCGACGCATGCCAGCGCCCCCGCTCTCCAGAACGCGGATGCGACGAACGTGTGCTCTTCGCGCTCCATGCCGGTGTAGCGGTAGAGCAGGGCGCTCGCTCCGAGCGCGGTCGTCAGGGCGTCGATCGTCCGCGACATGCGCTCGCCCCGGTCGAATCCGCTTTCGGCATGCAGCAGCACCGAGGTGTCGAGCGCACTCGACCCGGGATACATCGTGTAGGCGCCGGCATCCTCCGACCAGCACTCCTCGGCGACCCACGCCGCGATCCGGTCGCGCTCCGCCGCCCACCGCTCCGGGTCGCCGGGGATCGCACCAGCGTCGGCCAGGTGCACGGCGTCACGGAGGGCCTGCCAGCATCCCATCTTCGACGAGGTGTAGTGCTGCAGTTCGGGCAGCTCCCACATGCCCGAGTCGCGCTGGCGCCAGAGGTCGCACGTGCGATGGGCGAGATCGGCGAGCAGCTGTCCGGTGGCGGGGTCGAGCAGGTTCCCCGCGTCGACGTAGGTGCGGCAGATCGCGAACAGATCGCCGTAGACGCCGAGTTGCAGCTGGTCGTTGGCGGGGTTGCCGGTCACCACCGGCCCGATCCCGCTCCAGCCCGGTGCATCGAATGTCTCCGCCGCGGCGACGAGATCGCCGCGGAGGGTGTACATCACGTGCAGGCCGTCGTCGTGGCTGCGGATGGTCTTCAGCATCCACGACAGCGCCGCGTGCGTCTCTTCGCGCAGGCCGAAGCGCACGAGAGCGTGGGCCGTGTAGGCGAGGTCCCGCACCCAGGCGAAGCGGTAGTCCCAGTTCTTGCCGCCCGCCGGGTTCTCGGGCAGCGACGTGGTCGCGGCGGCGGCGATCGCGCCCGTCGGGGCGTAGACGAGCAGCTTCAGCGCGAGCGCGCTGCGCTGGACGGCGTCGGTCCAGGGTCCCTCGTACGAGAACTCCCGCGACCAGTCGCGCCAGCCGGCGATCGCGCGGTCAAGGCTCTCGTCGAGGTGCGCGACATCGGGGATGTGCAGCGGCTCGTCGTCGGTGGCGACGACGCCCAGCAGGTGCCGCGACGCGTCGTCGGTCGTGAACGTCCCGCGCACGGAGGCGAACGGCACCTCGTTCTGCTCTGCGCGGGCGCGACCGACACCTTCGCCGAGCACCGCGAGGGTGGTCGTGCCGACCCGGAGCACGTGGAGCGCGCCACGCGTCTGCACCCAGGGCGACGCGGTGCGGCCGGGCACCCGCCTGCGCACCGCCCAGCGGAAGCGCACGCTGCCGCGGATGCCCTCGATCCGCCGCACGAGCTGCGCCCACGGCAGCCGCCCCGCGACCCCGGTGACGAGCGCGTCGGTCACCCGTGCGCTGCCCTCCGGGGTCGTGAAGGTCGTCTGCAGCACATTCGTGCCCGGCAGATAGCGCCGTCGCACCGAATGGTCGCCTTCCGGCGCCAGCTCGATGCATCCGCCATCGTCCTCGTCGAGGATCCGGGCGAACACCGGCGTCGAATCGAGGTTGGGCATCGGCATCCAGTCGATGCCGCCGTCGGAGGCGATGAGCGCGACCGTCCGCCCGTCCCCGATGGGGGCGTAGGTGCGGAGGTCGGGCCGGTGCGAGATCGGCATGGCGCGCGGTCCTCGTTCAGGTGAGGGGCATGCCGCCGGTGACGGCGATCGTCTCGCCGACGACGTAGCTCGACTCCTGCGACGCCAGGAAGACGTAGGCGGGCGCGAGTTCGACCGGCTGACCGGCGCGGCCGATCGGGGTCTGCTCGCCGAAGTGCTCGATCTTCTCGTTCGGCACGAAGGCGGGCTGGAGCGGCGTCCAGATCGGGCCCGGGGCGACACCGTTGACGCGGATGCCGCGCTCGATGAGCTGCTGCGCGGTGGCGCGCGTCCAGTTCGCGATGCCCGCCTTCGACACGGCGTACTCCGCGAGCGACGGCGACGGGTCGAAACCCTGGATGCTGGAGGTCGTGATGATCGCGGCTCCCGGCTCCAGGTGCGGGGAGGCCGCCTTCGTCATCCAGAACAGGGGATAGATGTTGACCTTGACGACGTGGTCGAGCGTCTCGGTCTCGAAGTCGTCGATGCTGTCGACCGTGGGCATGGTGCCCGCGTTGATGACGAGGATGTCGAGCCCGCCGAGCTCGGCGACCGCCTTCTCGACCGTGTCGATGTTGGTCTGCTCGTCCTGCAGGTCGCCCGGGATGAGCACGGCGGTGCGCCCCTCGGCGCGGATCAGCTCCGCGACCTCCTCCGCCTGCGCCTGCTCGACCGGCAGATAGGCCAGCGCGACATCCGCACCCTCGCGGGCGTAGGCGATGGCGACGGCGCGACCGATGCCCGAGTCGGCGCCGGTGACGAGTGCCTTCCGGCCGGGGAGGCGACCGAAGCCGACGTAGGTCTTCTCGCCGTGGTCGGGGGCGGGATCCATCTTGTGGATGTCGCCCGGGCCCTTCTGCTGCTGCGGCGGGAACGGCGGACGCGGGTACTGGGTGGTGGGGTCCTGCGCGGTGTACATGTCGGTCATCCCCTCACGCTACGGATGCCCCGCCGAGTGCCGCGCCCCCTTGCCAGGGCGCGGGTCAGCTGTTACCGGGAGGCGTGCCCGGGCGCGCAGCCCGCACGCGGAACCAGAGCGTGAGCTCGCGCAACGCCCGGAGCACGGCGTCGTCTCCGCCCGCGCCGTCGAGGTCGTCGAAGGTGTCGCGGAACCCTTCCGGCGGCGGCGTGGTGGACTCGGCGACCGGCTCGTAGCCCATCGTCCAGTCGGGCAGCTGGCGCCGCTCGGCGTAGCCGTCGATGAGCACGCGGATGCCGGTGTGTCGCTCGTCGGCTTCGATGCGCTCGAGGAGCGCACGCACCTCCTCCTCGTCGCCTTCGAGGAACTGGGTGAACCGCCCCTTGCGGTGCAGCAGGAGGCCCGTGATATCGCGCTCGGCGTTGCTCGCCCTGCTCGTGCGAAGGAGCTCCGCGAGGTCGTCGGGCGAGAACGGCGTCGTCGCGGTGCTCGTATACACGAGTGAGTACACGCCGTCCGATGCCGGTTGCGAGGTCAGTGGCTCGATGCGGCTCATGCGTCGCCTCGGTCGGCTGCTGCGGCCGCGGCGACCGCGCTCGTCGCCTCGTCGAGCGTGTCGAAGGTGCGGAGCGGGTGGTTCACGGCGTCGCGGGCGAGGAATCGACCGGTCGCCGTGCGCTCGACGCATCCGACGAACACCCCGGGCAGGCTTGCGACATAAAAGCCCTCCTCCACCTGTGCCCAGAGCAGAGCCCTGTCATCACTCGTCGTCGTCATTCACGCCTCCTCGCGCCCCGCATCCGAGGCTAACCCCGAAGTCTGGAGGATCGGATGCCGTGGACATTCCGTCGGCGGAATGCTAGACGTCGCCGTCGAGCGCGACGCGCAGGTCGCGTTCCTGCGCGTCGGTGAGTCCAGCCGGCCGCGCTCCCTCGCGGGCGTTCTCCCACACGAGCGCCGCGGCGAGTGTGTCGTCCAGCGGGCGGAGCGTCAGCCCGGCGCGTCGCGCTGCCGAGGTGTCGGCGGTCGCGAAGAAGAGCCAGGTCGGGTCGTCGATCCAGAGGGGGAGCGAGGGCGATCCCATCCACGGTGCGATGCCGTGCTCGCGGAGCGCGTCGGCCGCGACCGGCCGCGGGGTCGCCGCGCTGCCTGACACCCGTGCCGCGGCGGCGAGCACCTCGCCGAGTGGGACGGTGGGGCCCGTCGCGTTGAAGGTCCCGTCGAGGCCCGTGGTGGCCGCGTGCACGACCCACGCGGCCAGATCTTCGACGTCGATCAGCGCGCACGGGAAGGTGAGGTCGCCGGGAACCAGAACGTCGGGTCCGGTGGGGTGCGCGAACCGCCACGGGTAGTAGCCGCTGCGGCCCGTCGCGTCGCCGGCGCCGCCGATCAGTCCGGAGCGGATGATCGTCGCGGGGGTGTCGAGGGAGCGCACGATGTCTTCGCAGGCGACTTTGGCCGCGCCGTACTGCGCCATGTCCTCCAGAACATCGCCGTCGAGCGGGGCGACGACGGCAGCATCCTCGGTCTGCTCAAGCCGGTCGAACGCGGCGTAGACGTTGAGCGTCGAGATGAAAACCCAGTGCTGCGCCCGCAGGTCGCGCACCGCACGCCGCACCTGACCGGGATGCCGCGACACGTCGACGACCGCATCCCATCGCCGGTCCGTGAGGGCCGCCACGCCGTGATCGTCATCGCGGTCGACGGCCACGAACCGGGCCGCCTCGGGGGCGGGCGCCGTGCCGCGCGCCGCACACGTCACCTCGTGTCCGTCGCGCAGCGCCGCCTCCGCGATCGCGCGGCCGAGAAGGGCAGTGCCCCCGAGGATCAGGATCTCCATGCCCGGAAGTCAACGCGAAGCGGACTCGCGGGGCCAGGGGTTTTCGCTCAGGGCAGACGGCATGCGGTGCTTCTTCGCGGCCGTGCGAATGGGTGGCGCTCCTGCACGCCTGGGGTCCATGCGCACGTGCGTCCGCGCCGCCCCTTTTGCCGTTCTGTGGAAAGGATGGCGCCCGCGCACCGCTGGCGCCTGCGCAGGCGTGCTGCAGCGCCATCCATTTTGGCGAGGTTTGCGGGGCTCGCCGTGCGGCTGAGGCCGTGCGGCGTGCGCCTGCGGCGACGCGGAGATCGCCGCTCACCGGGGCAAGGCAAAACCCCCGCGGATAGAAGCTCCGCGAGGGTTTCTGGGATGACGTAATGATCATCCGTGTGGCTCCGACGGGCGTCGATCCCGTGACCTCACGATTTTCAGTCGTGCGCTCTACCAACTGAGCTACAGAGCCGAGTGGCATCCGAAGATTGTCACTCCTGAAACGAAAGGCCCTCCTCGTGAGAAAAGGGCCCGTCGCTCAGAGCGACCCTGACGGGACTTGAACCCGCGACCTCCGCCGTGACAGGGCGGCACGCTAACCAACTGCGCTACAGGGCCATGCGTATGAAATTGTATGCCGGCGAGTGACCCCAACGGGATTCGAACCCGTGCTGCCGCCGTGAAAGGGCGGTGTCCTAGGCCGCTAAACGATGGGGCCGAGCGAACCCGGGAGGTTCACGCTTAC
>JACEFY010000166.1 GCA_016807485.1 Stenotrophomonas maltophilia
AGCCTGGACTTCATGCAGGATTTCCTCGCCACCTACCCCGGCGAATACCACCTGCCCGAGGGAGCCCCCGTCGGGATCCCCGCGTGGCTCGGGTGGCAGCACTTCTTCAACGTGTTCCTGATGGTCCTCATCATCCGCTCGGGTCTCACGATCCGCACCGAGAAGCGACCGTCCGTCTTCTGGACGCCCCGGGGCAACCCCAAGGGCAAGACCAGCCTCACGATCTGGTTCCACCAGGCGCTCGACATCCTGTGGCTCGCCAACGGGCTGATCTTCATCGTGCTGCTGTTCGTCACGGGGCAGTGGATGCGCATCGTCCCGACGAGCTGGGAGGTCATCCCCAACGCGGTGTCGGCGGCGCTGCAGTACGTCTCGCTCGACTGGCCGACCGAGAACGGCTGGGTGAACTACAACGCGCTGCAGCAGATCGCGTACTTCTCGACGGTGTTCGTGGCGGCGCCGCTCGCCGCCGTCACCGGCTACCGGATGAGCGGAATGTGGCCGAAGGGCAACGCCAAGCTCAACACGGCCTATCCGATCGAGTGGGCGCGCAAGGTGCACTTCCCGGTGATGCTGTACTTCGTTGTGTTCATCTTCATCCACGTCGCGCTCGTGCTCGCCACCGGTGCGCTCCGCAACCTCAACCACATGTACGCGGCGCAGGGTTCCGTCGACGGCGTCGCCTACGCCGACAACTGGACCGGGTTCTGGATGTTCGCCCTGTCGCTCGTGGTCATCGCGGCCGCCTGGGTGGCCGCGCGTCCCCTCGTGCTGGCGCCGATCGCGCGCCTCTTCGGCACGGTCAGCGGGCGCTGACGCCGCCGGCAGCGGACGTTCCGGGGTCGCGTGTGGTCGCTTCCCGGGGCGGATGCGGCACGAAGCGACCCCGCACGGCGCGCGGCCGGCGGCAGCCCTGCCCGCGGCGGGAGGCCGGGCCGGCTCAGCGGGTGAAGCGGACCTCGGTCAGCGTCTCGCCGAGGAAGGGCTCGGTGTGCGTGGCGCCGTCGAGCGTGAACCCGTTGCGCGTGTAGAAGCGGTGCGCGCGGGGGTTGTCCTCGGCGACCCAAAGATAGACGTCCTCCTCGCCACCGACGACGGCGTCGAAGAGCTGCTGACCGGTGCCGGTGCCGTGGAAGGCGTCGAGCAGGTAGATGAAGTACAGCTCACGGGCACGGGGTGCGTCGCGGTCGCGGGCCGGGCCCGACCCGGCGAAGCCGATGATCTCGCCGCCGGAGAGCGCCGCGAACATGCGGAACGACTCGCCCTGCGCGGCCCAGTGGGTCCACAGTTCGGCGAGGCGCTTGGGCGACACCTTCTCGAGTGCCGCCTTGCTGATGAGGTGGTCGTAGGTCTCGTGCCAGCAGGTCGCGTGCACGCGGCCGAGGGCCTCGGCATCCACGTCACGCACGGGACGGACGACGATGTCGGTCTGTGCAGTCGAATCCACGGTGGCTTCCATGGCCAGACTCTACGTCCACGCTATGAAAATCTGAAATCGGCGGATGCGGCCGCCATCCCGCCGGGAAACACAGGCTTTCGCGCTAGCATCGCGCTTCGTGAATGTGTGGTGGCGATCCCTCCTGACGATCTGGCGCGCGAAGGTGCTGCTGCACCGCCGCGGGCCGATTCCGCCGCACAGCGTGGGGCGGGTTCGGCTCACGACGATGCCGACCGACATCGACCTGCTCGGGCACATGAACAACGGCCGCTACGCGTCGCTGTTCGACCTCGGGCGCTTCGATCTGCTGATCCGCACGGGCATCTGGGACGCCATGAATGCGCAGGGCTGGTACGCCGTGGTGGCGAGCGAGAGCGTCAGCTTCCGCAAGTCGCTGCAGCTCTGGCAGCGCTTCACCGTCGAGTCGCGCCTGTACGGGCACGACGACAAGGCGGTCTACCAGATCCACCGTGCGGTGGTCGACGGCGAGGTGTACGCCGAGATGATCGTGCGCGCCCGCTTCCTCCGCCGCACGGGTGGCGTGGTCAACACGGCCGAGCTGTTCGAGGCGCTGCACCGCCCCGACGACCTCCCGCCGCTGCCGGAGTGGGTCACCGAGTGGGCGCAGGCGTCGGCGCTGCCGTCGACGAAGGCCCCCGCGCCGAGCACCTGGGCCTGACCCGCGCGTCGCGTCGCGGGGACGGATGCCGTTAGCCTCGACGCGTGCTCTCCGTTCTCGCCCGTGCCGGCCGTCTCTGGCTCGCGCACTGGCCGGCGCTCCTTGCGTGGCTGCTCGGCGGGACGCTCGTGCACTTCCTCGTGCTCAAGCTCGCCGCGTTCGTCGGCGCGCGCAACGCCGTCGGCGGCATCCTCCTCCTGCCGGTCGCGGCTCTCGCCCTCCTCATCGCCTACGTCGCGATGTTCCTCGTGCTCCGTGACGGGATGCCGGGTCTTCGCCGGCTCGCCCCCCTCCCCGCCGATCGCGCGGGGCGCCGCGACGCGTTCCTGGGCGGCGTGCTCGGCGGCATCCTCCCGTTCGTCGCGTTCTACGCCGCCTGGGGGTTCATCCGGGAGGACGTGATCGCGTACACGAACGATGCCTTCGAGTGGCAGTTCATCTGGAGTCTCCGCGCCGCCGTCGACGGCGGCGACTTCGCCACCGACGGGACGATCGACGACCTGGGCATCAACCCGCTGACGATCGGGCTCCTGGCCATCGCCTTCGCGGGGCGCTGGGCCTACAAGCGCTACGGCGAGCGGGTGCCACGCGCGTACGGTTCGCGCCGCGTCTTCGGCTTCATCGCGGTCTACCTCGAAGCGCTGTGGGTGTACCTGGCCGCCTACCTCATCACCGACCTCGTCGGTGTCGTGACGGATTGGGTGGCGACGCGGCAGGGGACGGTCTGGCTCGGCGACCTGCGCGCGGGGCTCACCGGATGGCTGACGCCGCTCGGGGTGCTGTGGGACGGGGTGGGGTGGCTCCTCGGCGAAGCCGGCGGGATCATCCTCCTGCCGCTCGCGTGGCTCACGATCGCCGGGGTCGTCTACGGCCAGGCGGTCAAGGCGACGGCGCCGCGGTTGAGTGGCACGCGCTTCGCCCGCGTGCGCGAACGCTTCGGTTCGATCCCGGCCCGCGTGCGCCGTCGCCTCTCCGACTTCTGGGAGAGCCTCGTCGTCTCGCGCTTCCGTCCGATCGGCACAGCGATCGTGATCATGTGGCGTGCGGGACCCGTCCTCATCGGCGGCTACATCCTGCTGTTCACGCTCGTCGAATTCGGTCTGCAGTGGCTCATGGTGGGCGTCGCGCGCGCATTCGGACCGCACGAATATCTGGGCTTCTGGGTGCCGATGTCGCTCGCGATCGTGATGGCGGTCACGGTGCTCGTCGAGCCGGTGCGGATGGCGGTGATCGCCGCTGCGTACGACGCGACCGTCGTGCGACTGACGGATGCCGAGGGCTCAGCGGGTGACGTCGATGCGCACGTCGGTGACGACGACGTCGTCGGCGAGGTTGCCGCCGAACTCGACGATCAGTCGGTCGGGCGCGTCGGCGGGCAGAAGCACGAGAGTGGTGAGGTCGAAGGCGGGCGCTGAGACGCCGTCGTCGTCCACGGGCCGGGGGCAGAGGTTCCGCTCGTCGTCATCGAGCGACCAGTCCAGGTCGCGCGCCGGCCACCATTCGCGGCCGGTCTCGGGGTCGATGAGGATCGGCGTGCTGCACGAGACGGCATCCGATCCGGGCGTCACGGGGATGCGCACGACGACCGGATCCGTGCCGGCCGGGGCGCCGACATCGGCGGGGGAGAGCGATGTGAGCTCCGGCGGGGCGAACGTCCAGTCGCCGACCTGTGTCGCACTCCCTTCCGGCACCGACCGCTCGGCGTTGCGCACCGCGCCGAACTCGATCGTGTCGAACGCCCAGGCGCCGGCCGGGATGAGGACGACGAGTGCGCCGAGCGCGACGGCGTTCCGGCGCCACCAGCCCGCGGTCACGGCGTCGTCCATTCGGTCTCGGCGAGCTCGATCTCCCCGGCCCGGGGGAGGGTCGTGAGGTCGACGGGCAGTTCGATCACGGCGATGCCCTGATGGTTCTGGTCCGGTGACAGCGAGCCGAGGGCCGTGCCGAGGGCCAGCTGCAGCACCGCTTCCGACGCGTCGCTGCGGTCGATGATGCCCTGCGGCACCTCGAACACCAGTGATCCGGTCTGCGGGATGCCGACGTGGAGGCCCTGCCCGTCGATCGCCGCTGCCGCGTCGAAGTACCGCACCCGCTCGCTCGCGAGGAAGCTCCGATCGCCCACCCGCAGGTAGGCATTGCGGAGAGCGTCGGGCTCGCGGTCGACGAGCGCGGCGTCGAGGGAGACGACGAGCCACAGACCTTCGGCGAACCAGCCTCCGGTCGACACGCGATCGGCCAACCGGACGTCCCTCACGGTGACGGCGAGGTTGTCCGCCTCGACCGGCACGCCGAGTTCGGCTGCGACCGGAAAGGGGTCGGCCAGGCGCTGCTCGCCGTCGGGGGTGGCTCCGGCGACGAACCAGGCAGCGATGAGCATGGCGGCGGCGGTGATCCACGGCACGACGCGCGTCATCCGTCGGTCTCCGTTCCCGCATCCTCGAGCTCGACCGTCACCGTCGCGGCCGGCGCGTAGCCGTCCCAGTCCTCGCCGGTGTAGAGGAGCTGCCCGACGATGAGTTCGGCATCCTGAAGCACGATCGTGAGATCCTCGCCGCCGGCGTAGGCGCGTGGCCCGACGGCCCACGTGTAGGCGAGGAGGGCGGGGACACCGGGCTGCAGCCACAACGGCGACGTCTGATCGTCTTCCCGCACGACCGCCCCGGCGAGGCGGTCATCGCCGGCGAGCATCACCGCACGTTCGAAGCTCTCGGGTGCACTCGACGACAGCGGCCGGGTCCAGAGGTTCTCGACGCGGACGAGGAGCACGAGAAGGCGCTCACCCTTGTCTCGATCGGGGGTCACGCCCGAACCGCTGAGGGAGTCGATGAGCACCGCGCGCTCGACGGTGACCTCGAGCTGGGCGCTCGTGTGCGTTTCGCCCGCCGCCAGCGTTGGGAGCGTCTTCTCGGCGACGGCGACCGGCGCCAGGCCCCCGAAGGCGGCCGTCGCCGCGAGGAAGAGGCCCGTCCCGATCGCGGCGAACCACTTCGTGGGCACGCGGTCGGTCGCCTTCTGCAGCCGCGCGAACCGCGACGGCCGCGGGGCGGTGCCCGTCTCGTCGGGCGCGGGGGGCGTGCTCACCCGCCCAGGCTATAAGCCCGCCGCGGCGAAGGCATCCGCGATCGCGGCGCGCACCAGGCGGATGCCGGGGCGCGACGCGCTCGAACGCCGCTCGGCGGTGAAGATCTCGCGCGCGGGTTCTCCCGGCAGCGCCGTGAGGGTGACCGGGGCGGCGGCGCCCGCCCAGAGGAGGTCGGGCAGCATCCCGACGGCATGACCGGCCGCGATGAGGGCGACGTGCGCGCCGAGGTCGGCCAGTTCGTAGCGGACGTCGGGTTCGAACCCGGCCGCGCGGCACTGCTGTACGGCCCACTCGCGCGCGGCCGTGCCGCGCGGCTCGAGCACCCAGGGCCGATCCG
>JACEFY010000167.1 GCA_016807485.1 Stenotrophomonas maltophilia
TGCGGTCGTCGGCGTCGCCCTCTTCGTCCCGTTCGTCGCGCTGAGCTACCGGCGCCGCGGGCGGCTGACGTTCGGCAGATTCGCGCTGTGGGCGGTGGCACTGGTGTACTTCTGGGCGATCTGGACGTACACGCTGCTCCCGCTGCCGAGCGGCGCCGACTATGCGTGCGTCGGCGTGAACCTCGACGTCTGGGAGTTCGTCGACGACCTCCGCGGCGCCCGCAGCCTCACCGATTTCGCCGTGCTCCAGCTCGCGCTCAACGTGCTGCTGTTCGCTCCGCTCGGCTTCTTCCTGCGGATCCTCGGCGGCCGGGGGATCGTCACCGCGCTCCTCGTGGGGTTCGGCACGTCGCTGTTCATCGAGACGACCCAGCTCACCGGCGTCTGGGGGATCTACCCGTGCGCCTACCGCGTGTTCGACGTCGACGACATGCTCACCAACACCACGGGCGCGCTCGTCGGCTCGCTCCTCGCGCTGCTCGTACCGCGCCGGTACTGGCAGCGGACGGTGTCGGATGCCGGCAGCCGCCCGCATCCGGTCACCCGCCCGCGACGCCTTCTGGCGATGTTCTGCGATGCGCTGGGGGCGTTCCTGCTCACCGCGACGGCGGGCGTGGGCGTGCAGCTGTGGCTCGAGTACGTCGTGCGCGATCACACGGCGGTGCTCGACGGCACCGCGGCGTCGACGGTGGCCGCTGTCGCCCCACTCGCCGTCTGGTTCGTGGTGGTCGTGGTGACGGGCCGCACGCTCGGCGACATCGCGGTGGAGCTGCGCTACACCGGCGGCGTGGTGGCGCGGTTCGCGCGCTTCGTCGGCGGGATCGGCGGCTACCTGCTGCTGGGTCTCCTGCCGGAGGGGTGGACCGTGCTCCAGGCCGTGTTCGCGATCGTCGCCGTCGTCCTCGTGCTCACACCCGTGGGACCGCGGGGGCTGCCGGGGCTGCTGTCGCGTCAGCGCCTCGTCGACGCGCGCGAGGTCACGACCCCGGCGGAGTGAACCGGTAGATGATGTCGGTCACAGCGGTGCCGTCGGTGACCACGCGCACCCCGTAGGTGCGCGCCCCGTCGACGAAGAACGTGTCGCGGCCGGTGCCGAAGAAGTAGATCGGCGGCGCCGTCGTCGATTCTCCGTCGGGGTTCAGCGCGCGGACGTCGGCGATTCTCTGACCGATGCTCAGACCGAACTCGGCGGTGATCTTCACATCGCCGACGGTGTTCGCCGAAAAGGCGGCGTAGGTGGGGGTGTCGACCTGGTCGCGCGGCTTGTTGCCTTCGCTGAGTTTGACGTCGGCCAGGCGGAAGCCGTTCCAGCGGTACACCGTGTAGGCGTAGGTGCGCGAGTCGCCGGCTTCCACGTCGGAGGTGGGGGCCGCGCCGAAGGCCTCGGTGAGCGCCGCGATCGCCGGCTCGGCGGCATCCGCCGTGCGCGACGGTGTCGTCGCCGCGGTGAGCACCCGCACTCGGGCGGTGGCGCTCCTCCTGCCCCGATCACTCGTCGTGCGTCCGGGCTCCGCCTTCGCGGAGCGGATGACGGCCGCACCGGCATCCACCCGCTGAGCGCGGACGCAGAAGAGCCCCGACCGGCGGGTCGGGGCTCTCTGTGGCGGAAGTGACAGGATTTGAACCTGCGAGGCGAGTTACCCCGCCTACATGGATTCCAGCCATGCTCCTTAGGCCGCTCGGACACACTTCCAAGGGTCGATCCTACCTCAGGTGCACGCGCGCCCCACGCCCGGCCTACGGGATAGGGAGTTCGCGCGTGCTGTCCCACGGTTCCGTCCACCCGAGCCGCGTGAACAGGCCGTCCAGCAGCAGCGCGGTGAACCCCCACACGAGATGGATGCCGGTGGCATGTTCGACGACGAACCCGGGGCCGCGCCACTCGCGGCCGTCGCGCCGGATCACCGTCACACCGCGACGGGCCGGATCGAGGAGGTCCGCGACCGGCGCGCGGAAGACCGCCGCCGATTCCGCCTCGTCGACGACCCCGACGTCGGTCGGATGCCGCCACCACCCGATGACAGGCGTGACGAGGTGCCCCGAGTACTCCAGCGGCACCGGATCGAGCGCGCCGAGCACGTCGACGCCGGAGGGGTCGAGACCCGTCTCTTCGCGCGCTTCGCGCAGCGCGGCGCCGATGGGCCCGTCATCGACCGGGTCGAGTCGCCCCCCGGGGAACGCGACCTGGCCGGGGTGCGAGCGGAGCGTCGTCGCCCGCGCGAGCAGGAGCACGTCGAGGTCGCGGGACACCGCCCGCGCGCGGTGGTCGCTCGGGAGGTCGTCGAGGACGCCGAAGAGGATCAGCACGGCGGCCGCCCTCGGATCGGCGGGCATCGGGAAGCCGCGGGCGTCCGCGATGGCGCCCGACGCGGCGGCGACACGGGCGAGCTGCTCCCGCGCGCTCGGCGACGGCGGCGGATCGGCGGGCATCCGTTCAGCGTACGCCCGCGCACGCGCCCGAGGCCCGTCGCGCGCGGCTAGCGTGGAGGGGTGGCCCTCTCCTCGCGCACCGCTGTCCGCCCGCCCCGCCCGACCATCGAGCTGGAGGTGGTGGCGACAGCGCAGCTCAGCCCGGAGCTCGTGCGGGTGACGTTCGGCGGCGACGGTTTCGCGGAGTTCGAAGACCGCGCCGAGACCGACAAGTACGTCAAGCTGAAGTTCACCGGCGCGGACGGCATGCCCGTGACGCGCACGTACACCGTGCGCCGGGTGGACCACGATGCCCGGACGCTCGACATCGACTTCGTCGTGCACGGCGACGAGGGTCTCGCAGGTCCCTGGGCGGCGTCGGCTCGGCCGGGTGACCGCCTCAGCCTCATGGGCCCGGGCGGCGGATATCGCCCCGACCCCGCCGCCGACTGGCACCTCTTCCTCGGCGACCTCTCGGCGCTGCCGGCGATCGCTGCGGCACTCGAGGCGCTGCCACCGGACGCCGTCGGGCATGCCCTGCTCGAGGTGGATTCCGATGACGCGATCCTGGCGCTGGACGCGCCCGCCGGAGTGGAGGTCGAATGGATCGTCCCCGCCGCACCCGAGCCCGACACGCTCGCCACGGTGCTCGCGCAGGTCGAGTGGCGGGACGGCACCGTCCAGGTCTTCGCACACGGCGAGCGTGAGGCGATGAAGGCGCTGCGTCGTGCGCTGTTCGACGAACGCGGCCTCGAGCGGGGTCAGGTGTCGCTGTCGGGGTACTGGGCGCGCGGGCGCACCGAAGACCGGTTCCAGGCGGAGAAGCGCGAACCGATCGGCCAGATCCTCTGACGCGCGGCGGGCGGCGGTTAGGCTCGCCGGATGACGGGTGAGCCGAGGTCGACGCCCGCGCGCCCCGCGTGGATGTTCCTGCTGGTCGGTATCGGCGGCGGCATCCTCGGCCTCCTGCCCTGGCTCGTGACGGGTGCGCGGTTGCCGCTGCAGAACGTGTGGGATGAGGTCCCGGCGTCCGTGCCCGTCGTGCTCCTGCCGTACCACCCGTACGACGTGACGCTCGTGGCCGCACTGCTGTTGACCGGCTCGGCGGCGGCGGGGGTCGCCGCCCGATCGATGGGTGCCCGGCGCGGAGCCGCACCCGTCTGGAGCACGACCGGCGGGGTCCTTCTCGTCCAGGTGACGGCCGTCGCGCAGACCACGATCGCGACCGGCGCGACGATGCCGCGCGACAGCACCGAGGCGCAGATCTGGCTGGCGGGTCTCGCGTTCGGCGCAACGGCGACCGTGGTCGTCGGGGCCGGTGTCGTCGCCCTGATCGCGCGGGCGCCGCGGACGGGTGCCGTGATCGGGCTGGCCGTCGGGGCCATCGCGGCGCAGTCCTGGGCCGCCGCGCTCATCGTGCCGCCCGGGAACCTCACGATGGAGTACCCGCCGTTGCTCACGCTGGTCCCGTGGATCGCGCCGGTCCTCGCCGGCGCGGCGATCGCATGGGCGGGTCTCGGCTCGATCGGTCGTGTCATCGCCGCGCTGGGCGCCGTAGCCCTCGTGTGGATCGGTCCGGCGCTCATCACGGCGCTCTCGAACGCGCTGGGGACGCGGGTGTACTGGCGCTACCCCGCGGAGCTGCTCGATTTCGGGCTAGGCGTGTTCGGGGCGGCGCTGCTGACCCCCGAGCTGACGCTGTGGCCCATCATCGTCGTCGTCGTGGTGGCCGCCGTGGGCCTCGTGGTGCGCGTGCTCATCACGCGTCGGCAGCGGCGCGCGGTCGTGACGCCCTGAGTCCGGGTGCCCGCGCTACGGTGAACCCATGGGCACGCTCTTCGAGGAGATCGACGACAAGCTGGCGGCATGGATCGAGGCGCAGCCCCTCTGGTTCGTCGCCACCGCACCGCTCGCAGAAGACGGGCACGTCAACGTCTCGCCGCGCGGTCATGACACGCTCTCGGTGCTCGACCCGCACCGCGTCGCCTGGGTCGATTACACCGGCAGTGGAATCGAGACGGTCGCCCACCTCCGCGAGAACGGGCGCATCTGCCTGATGTTCCTGTCGTTCGGCGATCGCCCTCGGATCGTCCGGCTCCACGGGACGGGTTCCGTGCTGCTGCCCGGCGACGCGGGCTTCGACGAGGTCGTGCGGCGCCACCCGGAGAACCCGAGCACACGAGCCGTCGTCACCGTCGACGTCACCCGGATCAGCGACGCGTGCGGCTGGGGCGTGCCCGTCATGGACGTCCACGAAGAACGTGACCTCCTCCGCCGCCAGGCGGAGAAGAAAGGACCGGAGGGCATGGCCGACTACCGCCGGCAGAAGAACGCTGTCAGCATCGACGGCCTGCCCGGCCTGTAGAAGACCACCGCTACGCGTCGATGCCCAGCATCCGCGCGCTCCGCTCCCAGAGGTCGCGGGCGAGCGCCGCGTCGTCGGCGAGTGGCGACGTCTTCGCGACCTTGTTCTTCGCGTAATACTCCCCCGGCACCCAGTCGACGCCAGGCGTGCCGAGCGCGAGCCACGCGAGGCGGCCCCCGCCCACGTCGACACCGGTCAGCAGCCTGCTGAGGAGCGGATTCGTGTACATCCAGCGCCACATTCCGGTCGACGACGACGCGAAGCTCGAGGCGATGACGCCGGGATGGAACGCGACGGCGGAGACGCCGCGGTCACCGAAGCGGCGCTGCAGCTCCTTCGTGAAGAGCACGTTCGCGAGCTTCGCATTGCCGTAGGCGGTGCTGGCGGAGTAGTCGCGTTCGCCCTGGAGGTCGTCGATGTCGAACCGGGAGAAGCGCTGGGCCGCCGCGCTCGAGGTCTGGATCACCGAGGCTCGGCTGTCGATGAGGCGTTCGCTCAGCAGGTGCGTCAGAAGGAAGGGCGCGAGGTGGTCGACCTGGAAGGTCAGCTCGAACCCGTCTGCGGTGATCTTCCGGTCCCCGAAGATGCCGCCCGCGTTGTTGGCGAGCACGTCGATGCGCGGATAGCGCTCGAGCAGGGTTGCCGCCAGCGTCCGCACCTGGGAGAGCTCGGCGAAGTCCGCGACATGCGCGTCGGCGCCGATGCTCTCGGCGACCGCCCGGGTCTTCCCCGGATCCCGT
>JACEFY010000168.1 GCA_016807485.1 Stenotrophomonas maltophilia
CGATGTCCATCATGGCTCTCACGTACGCGCGGAAGGCGAGCCGGGTCTTCTCGAAGTTCTCCAGGCGGTAGTAGCTCTCGTCCGGCAGCGACAGGCCGCTCTGGACGAAGAAGACGACGTAGCGCTGCGGATTGCCGGGATCGGGCTCGATGTACGTGCCGACGATGCCGCCGACGCCCTCGCGCTCGAGCTCCCCGGCGACGCGGAGGAACTCGGGGAGCGACTCGATGGCATCGACCCGGTCGAGCTGCGGGCGGATGGGGCTCGCGCCGAGCTCATGGATGCGGTCGGTGTCCATGAAGCTCGCGAACAGGTCGCCGATCTTGCGGGTCTCGGTGCCGGGCTCGGCCTCCGTCGACTCCTCGATGATGACGCGGACGTCCTTCTCGGCCTGCTCCGCGATGAGGTGGAACGAGCCCCAACGGGCCTTGTCGTCGGGGATCTCGGTGCGTTCGATCCATGCGCCGTTGACGTGGCGGAACAGGTCGTCCTGCGGACGGATGGTGTCGCTCAGCTCGGACAGCTCGATACCCGATCGGGGGGTGGTCTCGGTCATGCCGTCCAGGATACGCGCCGCCGCCGACGCGTCCACCGGCCGCCTCAGCGCGGGACGTCGGTGGTCGAGCACTGCGCGGCGATCGATTCGCCCGCGAATCGCGCGTGGGTCCACGCGATGGCGTCGGCGACCATGGGCGAGTAGGTCTCCATCACCTCGGCATGCTCGTAGCCGGCGTAGCGCCGGTAGTCGACGCGTTGCCCGCGCGCGCAGACGTCGTCGACGTACTCGTCCTGCGTCGCCTGCGGCACGATCGAATCGCTCCCCCCTTGGCCGAGGAAGAGGGGCGGGCCGATCCATGCCGGAGCGATGTTCTCGCGCAGGTGCGTGCCGAGCGGGCCGTAGGACGGATCGGTCGAGAACAGGTCGGGGTCGATGCTCGTCCCCACGACCGCGACGACCGACAGCGCGATCGCCGGATCGGTGAGGCACCGCTCCGACATCGCCCGGAGCACCGGCTGCAGCCCCGGTCGGATGTAGCGCTGGTAGGTGATGTCGGGATACACCTCGTCGAACGCCGCGAACGCGTACGACGCGAAGATGAGACCCCCGGTGACGTTGGACACGTTGTCCACGAGCGCGGGCGGATCGGCGGCCGGCGCGAAGGCCGCGACGCCGCGCACCCACACCTCCGGCGCATACTCGCGCGCGAGCGCGCCGGTCCACAGCGCTGCCCCACCGCCCTGCGAGTGGCCCCACACGACCGTGCTCGAGCTCAGACTCGCCTCCTGGATCTCGCGCGCGGCGCGCACGGCATCCAGCGACGCGGTGGCGCTCGACCGGCCGAACAGGTACGTGTGCGGACCTTCGGTGCCGAGCCCGATGTAGTCGGTCGCGACCATCGCCCAGCCCTCGGCGATGACCTTCTTGATGACGTACATCCCGCCCGACCAGAAGGGCCGTTCCTGCAGCGACGGCGCGCAGTGCTGAGCGAACCCGGTGGTGCCGTGGTCCCAGTCGATCACCGGCCAGCGCTGCCCGGGCTCGGCACCCTCGGGTACGACGACGAGCCCGCTCGCGACCCGGATCTCACCGTCTTGGCCTGTGGTCGTGTAGAGGATGCGCCAGCCGATCGCACCCTTCGGCACTTCGCGCGTGAAGGGTTCGTACCTGATGAGCTTGCCCGGCTGATCGGGGATCGACCGGGGCGCGGCGTAGAACTCGTCGACGACCGTCGATCCTTCCCGGAGCGGCGCGGTCACGACCGTCGCCGCGACGGCGACCGCGACCGAGAGCAGCGCCACGGCGGTGCGTCCCCACCGCCGGCGCGGGGCGGCATCCGTCTCAGGGCGGCGCTCGTCGCGCCGCCGCCGGATCGCCGTCCAGAGGTCGACGATCCCCCGCATGATCAGCGATGCGCCGAAGACCACGGCGACCACGAGCAGGGTGATGTCGGGCCAGGCGAGCGCCAGCACGCCGAAGATGAGTCCCGTCAGGCCGAAGGCGGCATCCGCGATCCGGTCGTCCCACCCGCGCGCCTTGAAGAAGGCCGAGCCGAGTCCGGCGGCGCCGTTGACGAGCAGCAGGATGCCGGCGATCACCGCGACGGCGCGGACGGTGAGCCCCGGCCACGCGAGGACGAAGATGCCGAGCGCGATCCATCCGATCGACAGCGCCCCCCGCCAGCGGCGTTCGCCGTCGTCGACCCGCCCGGTCGCCTCGAGCACGCCGGTGAGCACCATGCCGCCGCCGAGGAGCAGCGCGAGCACGTCGAGCGCCGTCGTCGGTCGCAGCACGATGACGGCGCCGAGCACGATCGACGCGGCCGACAGCACGATGCGCACCCACGCGGGCATGCGTGCCAGCAGTCTCCCCAACGGGAGTCTGCTGAGGATCCCGTTGTCCGCCACCCCTCCAGGCTACGGTCCGCCGAGGGGTGCGCTCGCCGCCTCTAGGCTCGAAGGCATGCCCGCCCCGACGCTCAATCGCGAGATCCTGCGGCTGGCGGTTCCGGCTCTGGGGGCGCTGATCGCCGAGCCGATGTTCCTCATCGTCGACGCGGCGCTCGTCGGGCACCTGGGGGTCGTGCCGCTCGCGGGGCTCGGCATCGCGTCGGCGGTGCTGCAGACGATCGTCGGGCTCATGGTCTTCCTCGCCTACTCGACCACGCCCGCCGTCGCGCGCCGGTTCGGAGCCGGCGACCCGTCGCGCGCCGTCGGCGCCGGCATCGACGGCCTGTGGCTGGCCCTCGGTCTCGGCGCGATCCTGGCGGTCGCGGGGTCGCTGACCACCCCGTGGCTCGTCGCCCTGTTCGGCGCTCCGGACGACGTCGCCCGCCAAGCCGAGATCTACCTCGGCCTGTCGATGTGGGGGCTGCCGGCGATGCTCGTCGTCTTCGCCGCGACCGGGCTCCTCCGCGGCATGCAGGACACCGTGACGCCGCTCTGGATCGCCGGCCTCGGCTTCGGGCTCAACGCCGTCCTGAATTGGCTCTTCATCTACGGGCTCGGATGGGGCATCGCCGGGTCGGCCGCCGGCACCGTCGTCGCGCAGTGGGCGATGGTCGGGGCGTACGCATTCGTCGTCGGACGCCTCGCGCGGCGGCATGCGGCATCCCTCCGCCCCCGCCGCGACGGGGTGCGCGGGTCGGCACGGTCGGGCGGATGGCTCTTCCTCCGCACGGTGTCGCTGCGGGTGGCGCTCCTCGCGACCGTCGCCGTCGCGACGGGGCTCGGCACCCAGGAGCTCGCCGGCTGGCAGATCGCCTTCACGATCTTCTCCACCGCCGCGTTCGCCCTCGACGCGCTCGCGATCGCCGCGCAGGCGCTCGTCGGCAAGGGTCTCGGCGCGGGCGACGAGCCGTTCGTGCGGCGGGTGCTGGGACGCACGCTCGCGTGGGGCGCGTGGTTCGGCGTCGTGGTCGGGGCAGTCGTCGCGGCGCTGTCCGGGGTCATCGGACTCGTGTTCACCGGCGATGCGGCGCTGGCCGCGCTCATCCAGCCCGCGCTCCTCGTGCTCGCCGTCGCCCAGCCGATCTGCGGCATCGTGTTCGTGCTCGACGGCGTGCTGATCGGAGCGGGCGACACGCGGTACCTCGCGCTCGCGGGCGGCCTGAACCTGGTGCCCTACGCACCCGCGCTGGTCGCCTTGTGGCTCGTGCACCCGACCGGGGCAGCCGGTCTCACCTGGCTCGCCGTCTGCTTCTTCGGCGTGTACATGCTGGCCCGGTTCGCGACCCTCGCGTGGCGGGTGCGCGGTGCCGCCTGGCTGACGGCCGGGGCCTGAGCCGCGGCATCCACCGTCTCGCGCGGGGCGTCGGTCACGCGTGCCGGCGGCACCATTCGTACATCACGACGGCAGCGGCGGCGCTCGCGTTGATGGAGCGGGTCGAGCCGTACTGGGTGATCTCCACGACCGACGCCGCGGCGGCGAGCGCTTCCGGAGACAGCCCCGGGCCCTCCTGACCGAAGAGCAGCACGCAGCGGGCGGGCAGGTCGGCCCGGTCCACGGGCACCGACCCCTCGACGTTGTCGATCGCGAGGATCGGGATGCCCGCGGCATCCGCCCACTGCCGGAACGCGGCGACGTCCTCGTGATGCCGCACGTGCTGATAGCGGTCGGTCACCATCGCCCCACGGCGGTTCCACCGCCGCTTGCCGATGATGTGCACCTCGGCGGCGCCGAACGCGTTGGCGCTGCGGACGATCGAGCCGATGTTCATGTCGTGCTGCCAGTTCTCGATGGCCACGTGGAACGGATGCCGGTGCTCGTCGAGGTCGGCCACGATCGCCGCCATCGTCCAATAGCGGTAGCGGTCGACGACGTTGCGGCGGTCGCCGTCCGCAAGGAGTTCGGGGGCGTAGCGGGAGTCGTCGGGCCACGCCTCAGGTCCGCCGGGCCAGGGGCCGACGCCGACGGGCAGCTCGGGCTCGCGCTCGTCGCCCTCCGCTGCATCCACCCGCTCAGCCTAGGACGCCGATCGCGTGGCAGTTGCAGGCTGAATCGGCCTGACGCCGGCGCTGAGGGTCTGTCCGCGGCGATCCAGCCTGCAACTGCCCCCGCCATTGGATATTTCGGTGCGCCGAAAACTCCCCTGCTACAGTTTTCGGTATGCCGAAATCGGACGCCGACGTCCACGCCCCGCCTCGCCCCGGGCGCGGCGAACCCTCACGCGCCGCAGCCTCACGCGCCGAGACGCCGAGCGCGGCCCGCGCACGCCGCACCCCTCGCGCCGCGTGGCTCCTCGGCCCGGCGCTGGTCGCGGGCGTCGCCTATCTCGACCCCGGCAACGTCGCGAGCAACATGACGGCCGGCGCCCGCTTCGGCTACCTGCTGGTGTGGGTCGTGGCGCTCGGCAACGCGATGGCCTGGCTCATCCAGTACCTGTCGGCCAAGCTCGGCATCGTCACCGGCCGGAGCCTCGCCGACCTGCTCGGCGAGCGCATCCGCAGCCGGTGGGGCCGCCGCGCGTACTGGGTGCAGGCCGAGCTCGTCGCGATGGCGACCGACGTCGCCGAGATCATCGGCGGCGCTGTCGCCCTGTGGCTCCTCTTCGGCATCCCGCTCGTCTGGGGTGGTGTCATCACCGGCGCCGTGTCGATCGCGCTTCTTGCGATCCAGGCGCGGCGCGGCGCCCGGCCGTTCGAGTTCGTCGTGATGGCGCTCCTCGCGATCATCGCCGTCGGCTTCACGTTCGGCGTGTTCGTCGGGCGGCATCGCGGGGGGCCTCCTCCCCCGGTTCGACGGCGCCGAGTCGGTGCTCCTGGCCGCCTCGATCCTCGGGGCGACGATCATGCCGCACGCGATCTACGCGCACTCCGCGCTCGCGCGCGACCGCTTCACCGGACCGAATGCCCGCGCCGACGACCGCGGCCACGGCACGGCGCGACTCCTGCGCGCCACGCGCTGGGACGTCACGATCGCGCTCGTGATCGCCGGCACGGTGAACCTCTGCATCCTTCTGCTGGCTGCCGCGAACCTCGTCGGCGTGCCCGGCACCGAC
>JACEFY010000169.1 GCA_016807485.1 Stenotrophomonas maltophilia
CCGTCGCTGTCGAGCGATGACGATGTGGCGACGTATGTCACGCCGCTCGTCCGCCGGCTCGCGCAGCAGCAGGGCGTCGATCTCTCGAGCGTGAAGGGCACCGGCGTCGGCGGCCGCATCCGCAAGGAAGACGTCCTCGCCGCCGCGGAGGCGGCGAAGGCCGCGCCCGCCGCAGAGGCCCCGGCGGCAGCGCCGAGCGCCCCGGCACCCGTCGAGATCTCGCCGCTGCGCGGCACGACGCAGCCGATGTCCCGTCTCCGCAAGGTGCTGGCGGAGCGCGCCGTGGCATCCATGCAGCAGACCGCGCAGCTGACGACGGTCGTGAAGGTCGACGTCACGAAGGTCGCCGCGTTCCGCACCGCTGTGCAGAGCGACTTCGTCGCGAAGACCGGTGGGAAGCTCTCCTTCCTGCCGTTCTTCGTCCTCGCCGCCGCCGAAGCCCTCCGGGCGTACCCTGTGGTCAACGCCACCGTGGACGGCACCGACATCGTCTACCCGCCGACCGAGAACCTCTCGATCGCCGTCGACACCGAGCGTGGCCTGCTCACGCCGGTGCTGCGCGACGCGGGTGCGAAGACGCTGGCCGGGATCTCGCAGGAGATCGCCGATCTCGCCGCACGCACGCGCGACAACAAGCTGAAGCCCGACGAGCTCGCCGGGGGCACCTTCACGGTGACCAACACAGGGTCGCGCGGCGCGCTGTTCGACACGCCGGTCGTGTTCCTGCCGCAGTCGGCGATCCTCGGCACCGGTGCGGTCGTCAAGGAGCCGGGCGTGGTGAAGGTCGACGGTGTGGAGGCCATCGGCATCCGCTCGTACGTCTACCTCGCGCTGTCCTACGATCACCGCATCGTCGACGGTGCGGACGCGGCACGGTTCCTCGGGGCGGTCAAAACCCGCCTGGAGACCGCGGACTTCCAGCCGCAGCTGGGGATCTGACCCCTTCCGCAGGATTCATGGCTGGTCCGCGAGGTCGTACACCTCGCGGACCAGCCATTTCTCGTCAGCCTGCACGAGCACGACGGCCTGCGACGTGTAGCCGGGTGCGTCGGCGCGGATGACCGCCACCCCGCCGTACTCGTCGAGGAGCGAGATGTCCGGACGCACCCCGGCGGCGGCGACGAGACCGTCGGGGACCGCCAGCGAGGGATCCTCCCGCGCGGAAGCGCAGGCGTCCTGATCGCCCGCGACGCACGCGGCGAGCGAGTCGAGCGCCTCCCGCGCACCCCGTTCGAGGGCGGATGCCTCCTCCGGGACGGCGGAAGGACCGGCCTCGGATGCGTCCACCGGTGCCGGAGAGCCCGCTGCCGGATCACTCGCCTCGGCGGTCGCGATCGCCGCGCCGATCACCTCTGCCGAAGCGAAGGGAGCCGGGACGGACTCGGGCCACAGCAGACCGAGCGCCGCGACCACGCCGACCACCGCCACGGCGACGAGAACCGGTCCGCGCCGCCGGTGCGGCACCTCCTTCTCGCGCGGCCCCTCATGGGGCGCGGCGGACCGGGGACGCATCCGCTGCACGACGCCCCGCACTCCCGCCCACGTCGCGCCCAGCGCATCTCCCGTGCGGCGCGCCAGGTCGCCGTCGACGGGGCGCGCCCACACGGGCACGGCCACGGGGACCGGTTCCGGAGCACCGCGTCGGAGGGCGGATGCGCGCATCGGCGCGGTGTCGGCTCCGAGCGCCGGGTCCGTCGCGGGGCCCGCGAGCGGCTCGGGCTCCGCCGCGGCGAACAGGGCGTCCTCCCACGCATCGGCGTGCCTGCGCACGGCTGCGCTGTCGCCGATCCCCCGGGCGACCTCGGCGACGGCCCGCGCGGCGACACCGCCCGTCGCCGCGGCGACAGCAGACAGGAGGTCTGCCGCCTCCTCGCGCCACAGGCTACCCGCCCCGAGCGCCAACACGGGTCGTCCCGCGGCATCCAGCCACCACGATCCGTCGTCGACGCCGAGCCCTGCCGCCGCCTGCGCGCCGCGGATGACGCTCACCGCGACGGTGACGGCGCGGCCGGGAGTCGGCGCGTCGTGCGCGCCGAGACGGCCCCGACACGAGGGAAGGAGCGCCGCCGTGCCGCCCACGACCCGCACGGCGTCGAGCGGCGCGAGCAGGTGACCGTCGGCCTCCGCGCGCCAGACGACTTCCGGCAGGTCGGTGTCGTCGACCAGCACCACGGCCGGCTCCCCCGCGCAGAGCAGCCCCGGGTAGGGGTATTCGTCGCCGCGCAGGCGTCGGAGGACGTCGGGCGAACCCGGAAGCGCGCGCGGTTCTGTCGGGGGCATGGCTCCGAGTGTGCGCCGTCGCCCGGCGCCGCGGGCACGGAACCCCGCGTTCTGTGGAGAGTGCGCGGTCGCGGACGGATGTGAAGAGTTCGGCGTGCCTCGACGGTAGGCTGGTGGCCATGTCCTCCCGCAGTACCGCGCCCGAAAAACGCCCCGGCTTCTTCTCGCAGCTCCGCTCGCTGTTCACGTTCACCAAGGCCGAGTTCGGCTGGCTGCCGTGGGCTCTCATCGCGGTCGTGGTCGCGGGCCTCGGACTCGGCGTCCTCGTCGGCTTCCTCGTGCCGCCGGTCGCGATCTGGAGCGTCATCCTGTGGGCGATCACGGGTGTGATGTTCGGTCTGCTGGGCGCGATGATCCTCATGACGCGGCTGTCGACGCGGGCGATGTATCGGAAGCTCGACGGCGTGCCGGGCGGAGCGGGGCACGTGCTCTCCACGTCGCTCGGCCGCAAGTGGGTCGCCTCCGACATGCCCGTCGGCGTGAACCCCAAGACCCAGGATGCCGTCTACCGCGTCATCGGGCGCGGCGGTGTCGTCATCGTCGCCGAAGGCGCCCGCGGTCGCCTCACCCGGCTCGTCAACGACGAGAAGATGAAGGTGCAGCGCGTCGCATCGGGCGTGCCCATCACCGTCATCCACCTCGGTCACGGCGAGGGCGACGTCGAGATCGCCAAGCTCGCCTCGACCATCAAGTCGCTGCCGAAGTCGGTCGACCGCGCCACGATGGCCGCGGTCGTCAAGCGCGTCGACTCGGTATCGCAGTCGGTGACGTCGCTCCCCATCCCGAAGGGCATCGACCCCGGCAAGGCCCGCGCTCCGCGCCCGCGCTGACCGCCGGCGTCAGCGGCGCAGCAGGACCGTTCCCGCGGCCTTGTCGTGCAGCCCGCGCTGGTCGGCATCCCAGATCACCGCGGGGATCACCAGGACCAGCAGCGCGGTGCGGACGATGGGACGCCAGAGTCCCACCCACCCACCGCCCAGGAGCTCGAGGCGCAGCCCGAGCAGCCAATGGCCCGGACTTCCGCCGAGCGTCGGCAGCAGCACAATCTGCACCACGGCGAAGATCGTGGTCGTCGCCAGCGAATCGTACGAGAAGAACGCCACCGAGATCAGCACGGCGCAGGCCCAGTCGATGGCGAGGGCGGCCAGACGCCGACCCGGCCGCGCGATCGACCCGGATCCCGACTCCGGCAACCCCAGTCGCTCGCCCGGATATGCACTCGCGTTCAGTTCGGCCGCCACACACTCAGGGTAACCCGGGGCTCGTAACATGCCCGAAACACTGGGGATACTGGTGAGCAACCGGCCCCGGCTACGTTCGAGGCGAGCCTGATCCCATCAGGCGTGTTCCACACCCGATCTTGGAGACTCCATGTTCAAAGATTCATCCGAGGTGCTCAAGTACATCAAGGACGAGGACGTCAAGTTCCTCGACATCCGTTTCACGGATCTGCCTGGTGTGCAGCAGCACTTCAACATTCCCGCCTCGACCGTAGACGAGGAGTTCTTCACGGTCGGACAGCTCTTCGACGGTTCGTCGATCCGCGGTTTCGCGAACATCCACGAGTCGGACATGCAGCTGATCCCGGATGTCACGACGGCGTACCTCGACCAGTTCCGCGAGGCGAAGACGCTCATCATGATCTTCGACATCTACAACCCGCGCAACGGCGAGATCTACCACAAGGACCCGCGCCAGGTGGCCAAGAAGGCGGAGAAGTACCTCGCCTCCACCGGCATCGCCGACACCGCGTTCTTCGCTCCCGAGGCGGAGTTCTACATCTTCGACGACGTCCGCTACGAGGTCACGCAGAACTCGAGCTTCTACAGCGTCGACTCCGAGGAAGGCGCCTGGAACACCGGCCGCGTCGAGGAGGGCGGAAACCTCGCCAACAAGACGCCGTACAAGGGCGGATACTTCCCCGTCAGCCCGGTCGACAAGACGGCCGACCTGCGCGACGACATCACCCTCAAGCTCATCGAGGCCGGCTTCGTCCTCGAGCGCTCGCACCACGAGGTGGGCACCGGCGGACAGCAGGAGATCAACTACCGCTTCGACACCATGGTGCACTCGGCGGACGACATCCTGAAGTTCAAGTACATCGTCAAGAACACCTCCGAGCAGTGGGGCAAGGTCGCGACCTTCATGCCGAAGCCGCTCTTCGGTGACAACGGCTCGGGCATGCACACGCACCAGTCGCTGTGGCTCGACGGCAAGCCCCTCTTCTACGACGAGAAGGGCTACGGCGGACTCTCCGACACCGCCCGCTGGTACATCGGCGGCCTGCTCGCGCACGCCCCCGCGGTGCTCGCGTTCACCAACCCGACCATCAACTCGTACAAGCGCCTGGTCAAGGGCTACGAGGCCCCGGTCAACCTGGTGTACTCGGCCGGCAACCGCTCGGCGGCCATCCGTATCCCGATCACGGGCTCGAACCCGAAGGCCAAGCGCATCGAGTTCCGTGCTCCGGATGCCTCCGGCAACCCGTACCTCGCCTTCGCGGCGCAGATGATGGCCGGCCTCGACGGCATCATCAACCGCATCGAGCCGCACGAGCCGGTCGACAAGGACCTGTACGAGCTTCCTCCCGAGGAGGCGAAGAACATCCCGCAGGTTCCGAACTCGCTGCTCGACTCGCTGGAGGCGCTCCGCGCCGACTCCGAGTTCCTGACGCGTGGCAACGTGTTCACGCCCGAGCTCATCGAGACGTGGATCGAGTACAAGATCGAGAACGAGATCAAGCCGATCGCGGCGCGTCCGCACCCGTTCGAGTACGAGCTCTACTTCGGCGTCTGACGCACGACGAGAAGCCCCGGCATCCGATTTCGGAGGTCGGGGCTTCTCCCGTTCTCGGAAACCGTCGGCCGGGCTCAGCCGTAGAAGAGCTTCTCGAACGCCCGGCGCGCGCGGCGCGCGGTGCGCATCCACTCCTCTTCGACGCGTGTGGCAGACCGGGGCGGATACTCGAGGAGACGCCCGATGCCGTCGAGCTTGCCGCGGTCGGTGGGCAGGACATCGCTCGTCTGACCCGACAGCAGCGTGTTGGCGGAGCGGAGGCGGCTCGCGAGGCGCCAGGCGTCGGCGAGGTACTCCGCCGCCGAGTCGGGCACGAGGCCGGCGGCCCGGGCCGCGTCGAGCGCCTCCATCGTGGAGGTGG
>JACEFY010000017.1 GCA_016807485.1 Stenotrophomonas maltophilia
CGAACTGCGCTTCATCCGCATCGACGACATCCCGTTCGCGCGCATCCACCTCCTGAGCCTGCGGGACAGCCGCAGCCCTCTCGTGGACGCGTTCCGGGAGACCGCGCGCGAGCTTTCGCCGCTCGATGACGCCGGCGTGCCGTCTCCCGTCGGGTAGGTCAGCCGACCGCCGCCGCGGCCTTCGCCTCGTCGCGCAGCACGCGCCAGTCGGCGCGACGTCGAGCCTGCTCGTCGGGATCGGGAACCGGTGATGCCGCCATGAGCACGCGCGTGTACGCCGATTGCGGATTGCGGATGACGGCGTCGGTGGGGCCTTCCTCCATCACCTTGCCGCGGTACAGGACCACGACGCGCTGAGCGAGGAACTCCACCACCGACATGTCGTGGGCGATGAACAGGTAACCGAGGTCGGCCCCCTGCCGCAGGTCGGCGAGGAGATTCAGGACCTGCGCCTGCGTCGACAGGTCCAGCGCACTCACCGCCTCATCGCAGACGACCAGCCGCGGCCCGGTCACGAGCGCCCGCGCGATCGCGATGCGCTGGCGTTGACCCCCGGAGAACTCGCGTGGGTACCGGCTGCCCGCGGCGCGCGGTAGCCCGACGGAATCCAGGACGTCGGCGACCCTGAGCGCACGTTCTTGCGGCGCGACCCCCGATACGCGCAGCGGCTCGGCGATCGCGTCTCCGATCGGGCGACGCGGATTCAACGACGAGAAAGGATCCTGGAACACGGCCCGCAGGTCGCCGTGCAGAGCGCGGCGCTGCGCGGGCCGCATGTGCGTGATGTCCCGCCCCTCGAAGAGGATCCGGCCGGAGGCGACGGGGACGAGCCCGAGGATCGCACGCCCGATCGTCGTCTTGCCCGAGCCCGACTCGCCGATGAGGCCGAGCGTCTCGCCGCGGGCGATCGTGAACGAGACATCGTCGACCGCGGGCGCGCGATTCTTGCCGTACCGGACGACGAGGTTCTGCACCTCCAGCACCGGTGTGGACTCTCCGCCTGAACTCATCATGCCTCCCCTCCCGCAACCGCGTGGAGCCACTCGTCTTTGCGTCCGAGCACCTCATCGCGCCGCACGCAGCGCACTCCGCCCGGCCCCTCGATGCGCTGCTGCAACACGATGGGGGCACGGCAATCGTCGGTCGCGAACCGACACCGCGCTGCGAATCGGCAGCCACTCGGCCAGTCCGCAGGCGGGGGCACTTGCCCCGGGATCGTCGCCAGCCGCGCCACGTCGTGACGCAACACCGCGGCGTGCGGGTCGGCCGAGAGCAGCGCCATGGTGTACGGGTGCTCGGGACGCAGCAGCACATCACGGACCGTGCCGGACTCCACGATCTCGCCCGCGTACATCACGGACACGTCGTCGCACAGGTCGGCGACCACCCCGAGATCGTGCGTGACGAGGATGATCGACATCCCGCGTTCGGCGACGAGCGTTCGGAGCAGCCCGAGGATCTCCGCTTGCACGGTGACGTCGAGCGCGGTCGTGGGTTCGTCGGCGATGAGAAGACTCGGAGTGCCCGCGAGGGCGAGCGAGATGGCCACGCGCTGCGCCATGCCGCCGGAGATCTGGTGCGGATAGCTCTTCAGCACGCGCGGGATGTCCTGGATGCCGACATCGTCGAGGAGCCCGGCCGCGATGGCCCTCGCTTCTCTCCCCCCGACGCGACGAAGGCGCTTGATCGCGGCGGCGAGCTGCCACTCGACCGTGAAGTTCGGGTCAAGAGCGCGGGTCGGCTCTTGCGAGATGAAGGCGATCTCGTGCCCGCGCACGCGCTGCAGCGCCTTCTCTTCCGCACGCGCGAGGTCGACCTCTCCCCACCGGATGCTGCCGGAGCGCACCGACAGGCCCGGGGCCAGAAGGCCGAGCGTCGCGTACGACGTCACGCTCTTGCCACATCCCGACTCACCGACGAGACCCATCACCGTGCCGGGCCGCACACGCAGCGACACCCCGGTGACGAGAGCCGGACCGTCGTCGACACCGATGACGAGGTTGTCGAGGACGAGCGTCTTCCCCGGGCGATCACCGTCCCGCGCGTCCCGGACATCCGTCTCGTCGACCGCCGCGATCGGGCCGGTCTCGGCCGGAGCCGCCAGGGCGCGCTTCCGCCGCCGGATGGAGATCAGCGGCGGCGGCATCGCGGCCCCTCCGGCGAGGACGTCGGCGAGGGTGTTGGCCGCGATGATCGTGAGGGCGAGGATCCCACCCGTGGGAATCATCAGCCACGGCTGCTGGAAGATGAACTTCGATGCCGCCTGCACCATGCCGCCCCAGGTCGGTTCGGGCGGCTGGGGCCCGAGACCGATGAAGGCGAGACCGGCTTGCATGCCGATGCCGACACCGAACAGCAGCACGAACTGCACGATCACGGTCGTGGACATGTTGGGAAGCACGTGCCGGACGCTCGCCCAGAGCGGCCGGACACCGTCGACGGCGGCGGCTTCGACGAAGAGCTGCTGATGCAGCGACTTGGCCTGACCGAAGAAGACACGGTACAGGGCGCCGAGCAGCAGCAGGCCGAAGATGGCCATGACGAGGGGCATGTTCGTGCCGACGGCCGCGATGAACGCGAGGATGATGACCATCCCGGGCAGCGAGAGGACGATCTCACTCACCCGGTTCATCACCGCCTCGCCGATGCGCGTGCGGGCCGCCCACAGCGTCAGCGGAATCGAGACGGCGACTGCCACGATCGGCGTGATGAGAGCGATGAGGAGCGTCGGCGCTGCGGCGCTCACAAGGCGGGCGAGGATGTCGCGCCCCAGCTCGTCGGTTCCGAGCAGGTGCGCGGCCGAAGGCCCCTGGAGGACAGCGGTGAGGTCCTGATCCAACGGTCCGTAGGGCAGCCAGAGCGGCGCCGACCAGGACGCGACGAGGAGCCCGACGAGCCAGACGATCGACAGGATCGCGGCCGGCGACCGCAGGACGCGACCGCGCCCCCGGATGACGCGCTTCGGGCGGAGGGCGATGGCGGTGGTCGACAGGGTCATGCGGCACGCAGCTTCGGGTCCAGGGCGCGGGTGGCGAATTCCAGCGCGAGATTGACGACGACCACGACGAGCGTCGCGACCAGGACGAGCGCCTGCACGAAGGGCAGATCCGCGGTTCCGACGGAGGCCTGCATCGCCTGGCCGATCCCGGGGAGCGCGAACAGCACCTCGATGATGACCGAGCCGCCGAACAGCACGATGAACTGCACGGCGACGCTGGCAAGGATCGGAAGGCTCGCGCTCCGGAGCGCGTGGACGTAGATGATGCGGTTCGTCGGCGTGCCGACGGCCCGGAGAGTCCGGAGGTGCTCGTGCGTGAGCGCATCGGCCATCGAGGCGCGCGTCTGCCGGGCAATGCCGGCGAGAGAGGTCACGGCGATCGTCAGCACCGGAAGCACGAGCGAGCGCGCCCATGCCTCCGGGTTGGTCGCCAGCGGGACGAACCCGGTGGCCGGGAGCAGCCGGAGCTGCACGGCGAAGACATAGACGAGCAGGATGCCGACCCAGAACACCGGCAGCGACAGGAGGATGCCGGTGAGCGTCGTCAGCACACGATCCACGACCCCCCCACGCACCGCGGAGACGACGCCGACCACGATGCCGACGATGGAGCTGAGCAGCGTGCCGAACACGGCGAGGGCGGCGGTGACCGGGAGACGTTTGCCGATGTCGGCGGCGATGTCGCGCCCGTCGATCAGCGAGGTGCCGAGGTTTCCCTGCAGCACCTGCCAGACCCAGTCGGCGTACTGGACGATCCAGGGGTCGTACCAGCCGATCGCCTGGTTGTAGGCGGTGACCTGGTCCGGCGTCGCGGATTGTCCGAGGGCCACCCCGCCGGGCGTCGAGCCCGACAGGTGCACGAGCATGAAGGCCACCCACGTGGCGATGACGAGCGTGAGCAGGCCGAAGCCGACCCGCTTCGCGATGAAGATGAACATGGTCACTCCTCTGGGTCCGGCGCCGACCCTGTGGGCCGGCGCCGGATGTGAGTCAGGAAGCGGGCTGGAGCGTGGCCAGGTTCGGGAAGACCTCGGCACCGGTGAAGGTGGGCTCCGCGACCTTGGCGGTGTTGTAGGCCCACGGCGCGAGCTGCTCGAACAGCGGGATGAGCCATCCCGAGTCGACGATCGCGCGGTTCAGGTCGGTGAGCGCCGCCGCCTGCGCGGTGGCATCGCCGGCGGCCCCGGCGAAGGCACCCGCTGCTCCCTTGATCGCGTCGTTCTGGGCCCCGTGGAAGTTCGCGAATCCGAACAGCACGCCGAAGACATTGCCCGGGGGGTTCGTCCAGGTGAGAGCGATCGGTCCGCCGAGCGGCTCGGTCTGCACGACCGCGAACGACTCCTCCGTGGAGGCGGCGTTCTTCAGCGTCACCGTCACGCCGATCGCCGCGAAGTAGGGCTGGAGCGCCTCCCAGTCACGCTGGCTGCCGGCGCTGATCGTCACGTCGAACGCGAAACCGTTCGGGTAACCGGCCTCCGCCAGCAGCGCCTTGGCCGCTTCGGGGTCGTAGGCGTACTGCTCGTCGAGCTCGGGAATGTAGCCGGGGCTGTCCGAGGGCAGCGCGTTGGCGGTCGGGATCTCGCCGGGGTGGATCGCGTTGACGAACGCATCCCGATCGATGGCCATCGACAGCGCCTGGAAGACTCGCGGATCGGCCCACTGCGGAGCGGTCGCCCCGGACTTGTCGAACGCGATGAGGTTCTGGATGGTGCCACCGTTGGCGACCAGACCCACCCCGGCCGACTCCACCTGCGCCTGAGTGTCGGAGGTGACGTACGCCAGATCGATCTCACCCGAGATCACCGCGTTCACCCGCGCCTGCGGGTCGAGGATCGGCCGGAACTCGTACGAGTCGAACGGGTAGTCGGCGGCAGCGGCGGCGCCGTCCTTCTTCACCAGAAGGTACGAGTTGCCCTTCACCGTGGCACCTTCGTCGATCGTGAGTGGACCGGATCCGTCCGGAGCCGATGCCAGGCTGCCGCGATCGGCGACGCCCGCAGGCCCGACGATCGCGCCGGCGGGCAGCACCAGGTTCGCCTCGAAGCCGGGCGATGCCGCCGCGAAGGTGAGGGTGACCGTGTCGTCGTCGACGACCGTCACATCGGAGATCTCGTTCTCGCCACCCGCCGCGAAGGCGGAGTAGGCCGCGAGGTCGGGGTCGCCACGGAAGTCCAGGTTCTCTTTGACGAGGTCAGCCGTGAGGGTCGACCCGTCGGGGAACGTCGCCGTCGTGTCGAGGTCGAGGGTGAGCTGGGTCTGGTCGGCGTTGTACTCGAAGCTCGTGACCAGCTGCGGCGCGACCTGCCCGTCGGCGTCGAGGACGAAGAGGGAATCGTAGATGCCCTCGAAGAACATGCGTTGGCCGTTTCCGTAGCGGATCGGGTCGTAGCCGAAGGCCGCCTGGTCGGAGTCGAGGCCGATGACCAACTTCGAGGTGTCGGCGGCTCCCCCGCTCTGTCCTCCTCCGCCGCCGCCCGAGCAGGCGGTGAAGGCGAGCGCCGATACGGCGATGGCGGCAATGACGGCGGCGCCGCGGGCTGTGGTGATGCGTGACATCGGATCTCCTGTGATCGGTGTGCGTATGCAGACTTCTTCGTCGCTGGGTTACCGTGCGGGAGGGAACCCTTTCGACTCAGCGTGATCCTCCGGCGGCTGTTTGGCCATTCGGATTCGTACGCTCGTCTGTTAGTGGCCGCCTAATGTGATCGGCACGCTCCAGTTCTACCAGTGAAAACTGCTTTCGCACAATGAATAGATCTGCGATGATAGGTGTGACTCGACGACGATCATGAGAGAAGGACGATGATGACCGCATCCGCATTCCCCGAGGGATTCCTCTGGGGCGTCGCCACCGCCGGCCACCAGAACGAGGGCGACAACGTCCACAGCGACACGTGGTTCCTCGAGAACGTCGCTCCGACGATCTTCCGAGACCGGTCGGGGAAGGCCGCGAACGGGTGGGAGCTCTGGGAGAGCGACCTCGACCTCGTCGCCGGGATGAACCTCAACGCCTACCGCTTCTCGGTCGAATGGGCCCGCGTCGAGCCTGCCGAGGGTGAGTTCTCGGCCGAGGCGCTGGATCACTACGAGGCGCTGGTCGACGGGTGCGTGGCCCGCGGACTCGCGCCGATCGTGACCTTCAACCACTTCACCTCCCCGCACTGGTTCGCCGCGCGCGGCGCGTGGCTCGACGAGGCTGCGCCGAATCTCTTCGCCCGCTTCTGCGGCGTCGTGATGGAGCGGTTCGGCGACCGCATCGCACTCGCCGTGACATTCAACGAGCCCGATCTCCCGGAGATGCTGACCTGGGCCGGACTCCCCGACTTCATCGTCGATCTCGAACGCCAGACGTTGGAGGCCGCCGCCGCCGCCGCCGGGGTCTCGCGCTACCGCGCCGGCAACGTCATGATGCACGAGGACTTCCCCGGTATGCGCGTGGGCATCACGGCGGCGCACGGTTCGGCGAAGGCCGCCATCAAGTCCCACCGGCCTGATCTGCGCGTGGGGCTCTCCCTCGCGATGTGCGACGACGTCGCCGCGCCCGGCGGCGAGGCCGTGCGTGACCGCAAGCGCAGCGAGGTCTACGACTACTGGCTCGAGCTCGCCCGCGACGATGACTTCGTCGGTGTGCAGAACTACGAGCGCCTCCACTACGGTCCCGACGGCCTCCTCCCCCCGGCCGAGGGCGCCGTGTTGAATGGCATGGGGACCGCCGTCGACCCCGACTCCCTCCGCGGGGCGGTCGTCTACGCACACGAGGTCAGCGGGGTTCCGATCCTGGTGAGCGAGCACGGCATCAGCACCGAAGACGACACCATCCGCGCCGACTTCATCGCACCCTCCCTGGACGGCCTCGCGGCGGCGATCGCGACCGGCGTCCCCGTGCTCGGCTATTGCCACTGGACCCTCATGGACAACTTCGAGTGGATCTTCGGGTACGGCCCGAAGCTCGGACTCCACGAGGTCGACCGGGAGACGTTCGAGCGCACGGCCAAGCCGAGCGCCGGGCGCTATGCGGAGCTCGTGCACGCCGCACGCGCGGGCGGACAACGATCGGATGCCGCTGAATAGCGCGGGATAGCGTGCGTTTCGTGGCGGAGACGGAGAGATTTGAACTCTCGGTCCCCAGAAGGGGACTCCACCTTAGCAGGGTGGTGCACTAGGCCAGACTATGCGACGTCTCCATGGCACCCGACGCGAAACGGCGCGGATGCACTCGGCAATCATAGCCGTTCCGTCGGCTCCTGCCGAACTGGCGCCGTCTACCGCTCGGCGACGGTGCAGGTGACCTGCGCAGCCGTCTGACCGGTGACCGTGCTCGGCAGGGCGACGGCGGTCTCGGTGGGCGCGGGCTCGACCGGAGCGACCTCGGTCGCCCCCGGCGTCGGGGTCGCGGTCGGCGTGGGAGTAGGCGCGGTCGCCTCGCCCACGACCTCGGTGCCGTTGCCGTCGCTCGTCGAGCCGGTGAGCTGGAGCGGCTGGTTCGCGGCGAGCGCGTCGAACAGCACCGTGGCGTCCTTCGTCACCGGAAGCACCCGAAGTCCACCTTCGGCGTACTGCGTGGGGTACTGGACGAACACGATGTCCTCGTAGGGAACGCTCCGCACCGCCATCGCGATCTGCACCATGCGCTGCGGGTTCGACAGCGTGTCGCTCAGCACGAGCTGACCGCTGGTCACCTGCTTGACCGCCGTGGTGGCGAGGTTGAGCAGAGTGCCCGGGTTGGAGAGCACGCCGTCGGACTGGAGCTTGCGCACCATCGAGCTCATGAACTGCTGCTGGTTGGAGATCCGGCCGAGGTCGGATCCGTCGCCGATGCCGTGGCGGATGCGGAGGAACTGCAGCGCCTCTGCGCCGACGAGCGTGTGCTGGCCGGCGGCGAGATCGAGCCCGGTGTGGACATCGCGGATGTCGTCGGAGAGGCAGACGTCGACGCCGCCGATGGCGTCGGACATGTTGATGACGCCGGTCCAGCGGATCGCCGCGGCGAACTGGATGTCGACGCCGGTGAGCTTCTCGACCGTGAGCACGCTGCAGGCGAGGCCGCCGTACATGTACGACACGTTGATCATCTGCGAGCTCATCGCGGAGTATTGCGTGCCGTCCTCGCCGGTGCATGACGGGATCGAGACGAGCATGTCGCGCGGGATCGAGACGACCGTCACGCGGCGCGGGGCGTCGCTGATGTGCACGAGCATGGTGACGTCGTTGCGTTCACCCTCGGCATCCTTGGCCGCACACCGCGGGAAGAGGGCGATGTCCTGCCCCTCGCACGAGTCGGTGCCGACGAGCAGCATGTTCACGCCGCCCTCGATCTCCCCGATCGCGGGCGGAAGGACGGCTTCGTCGTCGCCGATGGAGACGCCGGAGTCGGCGACGGCGCGCGCGGCATCCCACACCGCGAACCCGCCGACCGCGGCGACACTCACCACGACGACGGCGACGATCGCGCCGAGGATCGTCAGGATCTGCGCGAACGGATTCGGGGACCGCAGGATGCCATGGCGCGCGACGGGCTGGCGTCGCGACGACGACCGGCCCTCGGAACGTGCACTCACGGGGATCCTTTCGAAGCGGAGGGTGTACCCCCTTCGGGGGTCCCCTCCCAACCAGCGGAGGGTGTGGGATTCGAACCCACGGGACATTGCTGCCCACTGGTTTTCAAGACCAGGTCCATCGGCCGCTCGGACAACCCTCCCGACAGGGGCCGGAGCCTCCGTCGAACAGCGCTGAGTCTAGTCGACCGCGTTCTGCCCATTGTGGCCGAGTGCGCCTGTGGAGCCGCTGAAAAACGCTAGAGACGGCGCAGAATCTCCGCGACGCCGCCTGCGTAGACCGACGCGGTGGTCTCGGATGCCGCGGCGCGCACCTCGTCGGGGCCCTGCGCCATCGCGATCGCGCGCCCCCCGTGTTCGCGCGCCCACGCGAACATCCCGACGTCATTCCGGCCGTCGCCCATGACGAGCACGCGCTCGGGCTCGACGCCGAGCCACGTGCGCACCTTCTCGAGCGCGGTCGACTTGTCGACGCCCTGCGGCGCGATGTCGAGCCACGCCGACCAGCCCACCGCGTACGACACCTTGTTGAGCCCGATGCGCGCGACGAGATCGACGAAGTCCTCGGTCGTGTCGTCGGGCGAGACCACGACGACGCGGCACACGGGCTGCGCCGCGAGCTCCGCGAAGCTCACGCGCTGCGCGTGGGCGAGGTTCCAGTCGTCCATGTCGCCGGTGTAGCGGCGGCGGCCGTCGGCGAGCTCGACCATGTAGTTGGCTCCGGGGAGATGCTCCCCCAGCAGGGTCAGCACCTCGGCGGGATCGAAGGTCTCGACGTGGAATCGCTCGTACCGCAGCTCGTCGGCAAAGTCGCCGTGCACGCGCTTCATGATGACGGCACCGTTCGAGCAGACGGCGTACTCGGGCGCGAGATCGAGCACGCGTTGGATGCCGCGAGTGCTCTCCCAGGCGCGCCCGGTGGCGAGCATGACCTCATGCCCGGCGCGGTGCGCATGGGCGATCGCCTCGACGACGCCGGGGCTCAGCGACTCGTCCTCGAGCACCACGGTGCCGTCGACGTCGAGCGCGATGAGGAGCCGCTCGGTGGGAGCCGCGGCATCCTCCGCCTTTTCGGCGAGGTCCTCGACGAGTTCGGCCGCCTGCGCTTCGGGGATGATCTCGATCGAGCCGGTGGTGGGGAGATGGGCGGAGGTCATCCGATCGGCTCCGCGACCTCGATGCCGCCGAGGTAGGGGCGGAGCACCTCGGGTATCACCACCGAACCGTCGGCGCGCTGGTGGGTCTCGAGCAGCGCGACGATCCAGCGGGTGGTGGCGAGCGTGCCGTTGAGGGTCGCCACAGGAGCGGTGCCCTTGCCCTCCGGCCGGTAGCGCACCTCCAGGCGGCGCGCCTGGTAGGTCGTGCAGTTGCTCGTCGAGGTGAGCTCGCGGTACGCATCCTGCGTCGGAACCCACGCCTCGACGTCGTACTTGCGCGCGGCGCTCGAGCCCAGATCGCCCGCGGCGACGTCGATGACGCGGTAGCTGAGGCCGAGGTCCTGCAGCATCTGCTCCTGCAGGGCGACGAGGCGGAGGTGCTCGGCCTCGGCGTCTTCGGGAGTCGTGTAGACGAACATCTCGAGCTTGTTGAACTGGTGCACGCGGATGATCCCGCGGGTGTCCTTGCCGTACGAGCCCGCCTCACGGCGGTAGCACGTCGACCAGCCGGCGTAGCGCTTCGGCCCCGCCTCGAGATCGATGATCTCGCCCATGTGGTAGCCGGCGAGGGGCACTTCGCTCGTGCCGACGAGGTAGAGGTCCTCGCCCTCGAGGCGGTAGACCTCGTCGGCGTGCTGACCGAGGAACCCGGTGCCCCGCATGACCTCGGGCCGCACGAGGGTCGGCGGGATCATGGGGATGAACCCGGCATCCACCGCCCGCTGCAAAGCGAGCGACATGAGGGCGTACTCGAGGCGCGCGCCGATGCCCGTGAGGAAGTAGAAGCGCGAACCCGACACCTTCGTGCCGCGCTCCATGTCGATGGCGCCGAGCTTCTCGCCGAGGGCGAGGTGGTCGAGGGGCTCGAAATCGAACGACGCCGGTTCGCCGTGGGTGCGCAGCGTGATGAACGCCTCTTCGCCCCCGGCGGGCACCCCGTCGAGGACGATGTTCTCGATCTTGCCGAGCGCCGTCTCGGCGGCCTCCTCCGTGGCGGTGACGGCGAGCTGTGCCTGCTTGACCCGGTCGCTCAGCTCTTTGGCCTGCGCCACGAGCGCGGCCTTCTCGTCTTTCGGCGCCTGGGCGACGGTCTTGCCGTGCGCGTTCTGGGCGGCGCGGAGCTCTTCGAACGCCGTGATGGCCGCGCGCCGGGCGCGATCGGCCGCCAGCGCCTCGTCGACGGTGTCGGGCGACTCGCCGCGCGCCTCCTGCGAGCGCTTGACGAGGTCCGGCTGGTCACGGAGGAAGGCGAGATCGATCACCGGACAAGTCTAGGGCGCCGGGTATCCTCAGCCTCATGACCGATTCCCCCACCGCGCAGCACGCCGCGCTCGTCTACAACCCCGTCAAAGTGGATGCCGAGGCCCTCCGCGAGATGGTGACGGACGAAAGCGCCGCCGCCGGGTGGGGCGAGCCGCTGTTCTTCGAGACCACCGTCGAGGAGCTCGGCGACGGCCTCGCCCGCGACGCCCTCGCCCAGGGTGCCGCAGCCGTGCTGGTGGCCGGCGGCGACGGCACCGTCCGCGCAGTGAGCGAGGGGATGGCGAAATCCGGCATCCCGCTGACCATCGTCCCGAGCGGCACCGGCAACCTCCTCGCGCGCAACCTGCAGCTGCCGCTGACCGATCCGTCGGTGATGGTGCAGGCGACCTTCTCGGGCGAGCACCGCCCGATCGACATCGGCTTCGCCCGCATCACCCGCGAAGACGGCGAGTCGAGCGAGCACGGCTTCGTCGTCATGGGCGGCATGGGTCTGGATGCCGCCATGATCGCCAACACGAGCGGCGACCTCAAGAAGAAGGTCGGCTGGATCGCCTACATCGGCGGCGCCGCGCGCTCGCTCGTCGGCGCGAAGCCGTTCCTCGTGCACTACCGCGTGCCCGGGCACAAGTTCCACCGGGCGCGCGTGCAGAGCGTGCTCATCGCCAACTGCGGGTCGCTGCCGGCCGGCCTCGAGCTCATCCCCGAGGCGTCGGTGTCGGACGGCGAGCTCGACGTCGTCATCGTCCAGCCCAAGAGCGCGTTCGGCTGGCTCGCGGTGTGGCGCCGCGTGGCGTGGGACAACAGCGTGCTCAGCAAGACCCGCGCCGGCCGCAGGATGCTCCGCTTCCGTACGAAGGACAACTCGGTGCGCTACTCGCGCGGCACCGGCTTGGAGCTCTCCGCCGACGGCGTGCAGCACGTGCAGCTCGACGGCGACGAGTTCGGCGAAGGCACGGCGCTCACCTGCCGGATCGTGAAGGGCGGGCTCGTCATCGCCGTCCCGAAGGATCACCCGGCCACGTAGAGTCGCGGCATGACTTCGCTCGTCTGGCTGCGCGACGACCTGCGCCTCGCCGACAATCCGGCTCTCCGCGCAGCCGCCGATCGCGGCGAAGAGATCGTCGTGCTGTTCGTGCTCGATGAGGAGTCGCCCGGCATCCGCCCCCTCGGCGGCGCGGCGCGCTGGTGGCTGCACCACAGCCTGGCGGAGCTCGGCGAGCGCATCGTGGACAAGGGCGGCACGCTCGTGCTCCGCCGCGGACCGGCCGCGCGGGTCGTGCCGGAGGTGGTGGCGGATGCCGGGGCGACCGCGGTGTTCTGGAACCGCCGCTACGGCGGGCCCGAGCGCGACGTCGACACCGAGCTGAAGACGCGGCTGCGGGGCGACGGACTCGATGTGGAGTCGTTCGCCGGCTCGCTGCTGTTCGAACCGTGGACGGTGAAGACCGGCGCGGGCACCCCGTACGGCGTGTACACCCCGTTCTGGAAGGCGTGCCAGCAGCTCCCGCCGCCGCGGGCGCCGCTGGCCGAGCCACGGTCGTGGACGGCGCCGAAACTGACCGGTGACGATCTCGACGACTGGGGCCTGCTCCCGACCGCACCCGACTGGGCCGGAGGACTCCGCGAGCGCTGGACGCCGGGCGAGGTGGCCGCGAAGGCGCGCCTGCGGGAGTTCCTCGAGGAGGACGTGTCGACCTACGATCGCGGGCGCGACGAGCCCGCCGGCGGCGCGACCTCGCTGCTGTCGCCGCGGCTCCGGTGGGGTGAGCTCAGTCCCTTCACCGTGTGGGAGGCCGCGACCGCCTCCGATGGCCGCGTCGGCGGATTCCTCTCCGAGATCGGGTGGCGCGAGTTCGCGTGGCACACGCTCTACCACTTCCCCGATCTGGCGACGAAGAACCTCCGGCCCGCATTCGACGCCTTCCCCTGGCCGCCGCTCGCGGACGACCGGCTGGAGGCGTGGCAGCGCGGGCGCACCGGCATCCCGCTGGTCGACGCCGGGATGCGGGAGCTCTGGGGGTCGGGCTTCATGCACAACCGCGTGCGGATGGTGACGGCATCCTTCCTCGTGAAGAACCTGCTCATCGACTGGCGGCACGGCGAAGAGTGGTTCTGGGACACGCTCGTCGACGCGGACTCGGCCAGCAACCCCTTCAACTGGCAATGGGTGGCCGGCTCGGGCGCCGACGCCGCACCGTACTTCCGCGTGTTCAACCCCGAGCTCCAGGCGCAGAAGTTCGACCGCGACGGGCGCTACGTGCGCGAATGGGCGCCCGACAGCGCCGAGCGCGAGCCGATCGTCGACCTCGGCGAGACGCGCCGCGCCGCCCTGGCCGCCTACGAGGCCGTCAAACGGGCCTGAGTTTCGCGGCGGTGCCGTGCCGAACGGCGAGAGCCGCAGAGCGACACGCCGTGTGACACCGGCATCCCCCGGCGTGTGGTCGGCGGACTCTCGCCGTTGTGTACGCGGAATGCCGGGATGCCGGCCGGCGTTGGGGTGGGGGATGCCTCTCACACTCTCCGTCCTCGACCTCGTTCCCGTCCGCAGCGGACAGACCAGCGCGCAGGCGGTGGCGTCGTCGCTCGACCTCGCCGCGCACGCCGACCGCCTCGGCTACGAGCGCTACTGGTTCGCCGAGCACCACAACATGCCGGCCGTGGCCTCGACGACCCCGCCCGTGCTCGCCGCCGCGGCGGCCGCGCGCACGAGCCGCATCCGCGTCGGCTCCGGCGGCGTCATGTTGCCCAACCACGCGCCGCTCGTGGTCGCGGAGCAGTTCGCCGCGCTCGAGGCGATCGCGCCGGGCCGCGTCGACCTCGGCATCGGCCGGGCACCGGGCAGCGACCCCGTCATCACGCAGCTCCTCCGCATGAGCGGCACGACCAGCGACGTGGACAAGTTCCCGGAGCACATCCGCGACATCATGTCGTTCCTCTCGGGCGACGGCGGCACCCTGCGGTTCACCTCCGGCGGCACCTACGACGTGCGTGCGACCCCCGCCGCGACGGGCTCGCCCACCGTCTGGCTGCTCGGCTCGAGCGACTACTCCGCCCAGCTCGCGGCGGCCTTCGGTCTGCCCTACGTCTTCGCGAACCACTTCTCCGGTGAGGGGCTCGAGCGGGCCGTCGAGCTGTATCGCACCCAGTTCCAGCCGTCGGAGCATCTCGCCGCCCCGCGCACCTTCCTCACGGCGAACGTCATCGCGGCCGCGACGGAGCGCGAAGCCGAGGAGCGGATGCTGCCGCAGGCCCGCATGATGGCGCGCCTCCGCGGCGGACGCCCCCTCGTCGCTCTCGAGACCGTCGAGCAGGCGGCCGCGGCCGAGGCGACCGACGCGCTGGCCGCACCCGTCCTCGAGACGATGCGCGCACGCTCGTTCGTCGGGACCGGTCCGGACGTGCGCGAACGCCTCACCGCGTTCGCCGCGACATACGGTGTCGACGAGGTGATGGTGTCGCCCGTCGCGGCGGGGGTCGCACGCACGTCG
>JACEFY010000170.1 GCA_016807485.1 Stenotrophomonas maltophilia
AACGCCGTCGGCGAGCCAACGGTCGCGGAAGGCGGGCGTCGCCACGGCGTCGTAGCGCAGCGTGCCGAGCGCGCTGACGCGGCACCCGGCGACCGGCTGAGCCCGGGAGGTGACGGCGCCGACGACGGCGCCCGACTCGAGGAGACCCGCCGTGAAGTCCTGGTCGTCCCGGTGGAGGTCGAAGACGAGCGGATGCCGCGCCGCGACCCGCGCGAGGGGCGCGAGGAACCAGGTGGCGAGGGAATCGGCGTTGACGGCGAGGGGGACGGTCAGGAGCGCGCCGTTCGATCCGCCGAGCGCGGCGAGCGTCTCGTGCTCGAGGAGCGCGACCTGCCGCGCGTAGCGGATCACGGCGTGCGCGGCGTCGGTGGGGCGCACCGGCTTGGACCGGACGAGCAGCACGCGACCGACGTGTTCTTCGAGGGTCTTGATGCGCTGGCTCACGGCGGAGGGAGTGATGTGCAGCCGACGCGCTGCGGCATCCAGACTGCCCTCGTCGAGCACGGCCACGAGCGTCAGGGCGAGGTCGGCGGGGACGCGGAACATAAGCACATCTTATGCGGCAGAAGAAACATGAACTGGACTGCAGTATGCGCGGGTCGTAGCGTCGAAGCGTGCTCCCCACTCTCCTCGCCGGCTTCGGGCTCGGCCTCTCCCTCATCGTCGCCATCGGCGCGCAGAACCTCTTCGTCCTGCGCCAGGGCATCCGCCGCGAGCACGTCGTCGCCGTCGCCACGGTCTGCGCCGTCTCGGACGCGATCCTCATCGTCGTCGGGGTCTCCGGGCTCGGCGCGATCCTGGAGGCGGTGCCCTGGGCCATCGACGTCGTCCGCTGGGCGGGCGCCCTCTTCCTCCTGGGCTACGCGCTGCTCGCCGCGCGGCGCGCGTGGCGCCCGAGCGGAGCGGCCCTGTCCGTCTCCGAAGCCGAAACCGACACCTCCACCGACGCGGCGGCGTCGTCTGACGCCCGCACCCGTCCGCCCGCGTCCGCGACGCTCGTCGCGCCGTCGCGTCTCGCCCCGGTGATCGCCACCTGCCTGGCGCTCACCTGGCTGAACCCGCATGTCTACCTCGACACCGTGTTCCTGCTGGGCTCGGTGGCCGCCACTCACGGTGACGCACGTTGGGTGTTCGCCGCCGGAGCGGTCACGGCATCCGCACTGTGGTTCTTCTCCCTCGCCCTCGGCGCACGCCACCTCGGACGCTTCCTCGCCACGGCGCGCGCCTGGCGGATTCTGGACGGCGTGATCGCCGTGGTCATGTTCGCGCTCGCGGTGAGCCTCGTCCTGCCGCACTGATCTCCCCCGGCGGATGCGGCGGGGCACAATGGTCGCATGAGACGCGTGCATCTGCTCATCGTCGGCGTCGTGCAGGGCGTCGGCTTCCGCTACTCCCTGCGGCACGTCGCACGCGAGGCCGGAGCCTCCGGCTGGGTCCGCAACCGACGCGACGGCAGCGTCGAAGCCGAGGTCGAAGGTACCGCCGGCCAGGTCGACGCGGTGCTCGCCTGGGCCGCCCACGGACCGCGCGGCGGTCACGTCGACACGCTCACGACCGATGACCTCGCCCCACAGGGCGGCAGCGGCTTCGAGGTGCGGCACGACGCCTGACCACGAAGAAGGGCCCCACCGGTGCGGTGGGGCCCTTCCGATCGTCTGATCGCGGGATCAGGCGAGAGTGTTGACGTCCAGGGGGATGCCGGGGCCGAACGTGGTCGACACGGCACCCTTCTGGATGTAGCGGCCCTTGGCGCTCGAGGGCTTCAGACGCACGATCTCCTCGATCGCGGCGGTGAAGTTCTCTTCGAGCTGTGCGGCCGTGAACGATGCCTTGCCGACGACGAAGTGGACGTTGGCGTGCTTGTCGACGCGGAACGCGATCTTTCCGCCCTTGATGTCCTCGACGGCCTTGGCTGGGTTCGGGGTCACCGTACCGGTCTTCGGGTTCGGCATGAGGTTGCGCGGACCCAGGACCTTGCCGAGGCGTCCGACCTGACCCATGAGCTCGGGCGTCGCGACGGCGGCGTCGAAGTCGACCCACCCTCCGGCGACCTTCTCGATGAGCTCGGCGCCGCCGACCTCATCCGCACCCGCGGCGATGGCGGCCTCGGCGGCCGGTCCCGTCGCGAACACGACGACGCGGGCGGTCTTGCCGGTGCCGTGGGGCAGGATGACCGTGCCGCGGACCATCTGGTCCGCCTTGCGCGGGTCGACGGCGAGCTTCAGCGCGACCTCGACGGTCGAGTCGAACTTCGCCGACCCGGTCTCCTTCGCGAGCGCGACCGCCTCGGTGGCGTTGTAGAACGTGGAGCGGTCGATCTTCGCCGCTGCTGCTTCGTAAGCCTTTGACTTAGCCATGATTATCTCCCTCAGCCCTCAACCGTGATGCCCATGGAACGGGCGGTGCCGGCGATGATCAGCGAGGCAGCCTCGATGTCGTTCGCGTTCAGATCGGGCATCTTGGCCTCGGCGATCTCGCGCACCTGGTCCTTGGTGAGCTTGGCGACCTTGACGGTGTGCGGGGTCTTCGAACCCTTCTGCACGCCGGCGGCCTTCTTGATGAGCTCGGCGGCCGGCGGGGTCTTCAGGATGAACGTGAAGCTGCGGTCCTCGTAGACGGTGATCTCGACGGGGATGACGTTGCCGCGCTGCGACTCGGTCGCGGCGTTGTACGCCTTGCAGAACTCCATGATGTTCACGCCGTGCTGACCGAGCGCGGGCCCGATCGGCGGAGCGGGGTTGGCGGCACCAGCCTTGATCTGAAGCTTGATCAGGCCGGTCACCTTCTTCTTCGGTGCCATGTCTCTTTCCTTTCATCGAGCGGATGCCGGGGCATCCGTCTCTCCCGCACTTCCGGCATTTCCGGAACGCGGTACGCCCGCGCGAACGCGGACAACCTCTCGATCTTAGCCGAGAAAGCCTGTGTTACTGCTTGGTGACCTGGTCGAAGCTGAGCTCGACGGGGGTCTCGCGCTCGAAGAGCGAGACGAGGACGGTGAGCTTGCCGCTCTCCGGCTTGATCTCGCTGATCGACCCGGGCAGGCCCGCGAAGGAGCCTTCCTTGATCGTGATGGTCTCGCCGACCTCGAAGTCGACCTCGGTGATGACCGAGCGCGCCTGCGTGGCCGACCCCTTCGCGCCGCCGCTCTTGGCCGGTGCACTCTCGGTGACCTGGACGAGCGACTTCAGCATGTTGAACGCTTCTTCGAAGCGGAGCGGGATGGGGTTGTGCGCGTTGCCCACGAAGCCCGTGACGCCGGGGGTGTGACGGACGACCGACCAGGTGTCTTCGTTCAGCTCCATGCGCACGAGGACGTACCCGGGGATCCGGACGCGCGTGACCATCTTGCGCTGACCGTTCTTGATCTCGACGACGTCCTCCATGGGGACCTCGACCTGGTAGATGTCCTCTTCGACCTCGAGCGTCGACTTGCGCTGCTCGATGTTGGCCTTCACCTTGCGCTCGAATCCGGCGTAGGAGTGCAGGACGTACCACTTGCCGGGCAGCGAGCGCAGGTCGGCGCGGAACGCCTCGTACGGGTCCTGATCGGCGTCGGCCTCCGCCTCGTCGACGACCTCGGCGGCTGCAGCGACGTCGGCTACGAGCTCGTCGTCGAGAACCGGAGCATCCGGCTCGCCGTTGACGTCGGGCCCGTCGTACGGGGTCACCTCGTCTTCGGCCTCGGCGGCACGCTCGGCCTCTTCCTCGGCGAGCGCGTCGGTGAGCACCTCGGCGGCCGCTTCGGCTTCGTCGGCCTTATCGATTTCGAGTGCGTCGTTCACGATGGCGTCGGCCTCCGGGTCGTCGATGTCGATGTCGTCCAGGTCACTGTCGTCTTCCACGTCATCCTCGACGATGTGGACGGCGATGTGCTCGGCCGGAGCCGACGCGAGTTCTTCCTCCGCCAGGATGTTGCCCTCCTGGGCTTCGTCGTCCTCGCTGGACTGTTCGGCAGCGGTCGCCCAATCGGCGTCGTCGACATACTTTTCAGACACGTGCGTTCTCTTCCATGTGTGGGTCGTGCGGCCGTGGCGCGCGGTTCGAGGAGGCTGAGCCCCACTCAGGACGGGACGCCGAAGACGACCTGCGTCACCCAGGTGAAGAGCAAGTCGAGGCCGTACACGATCGCCATCATGACGATGACGAAGCCCAGAACGACCGCCGTGAACTTGACGAGCTCCTGGCGGGTCGGGGTGACGACCTTGCGCAGCTCGGCGAAGACCTGACGGATGAAGAGAGCGATCCGCTGGAAGAAGTTGAGCTTCTTCGCGCGGGGCGCGCCGCTTGTCGCGACGATGTCGCCGTTCGCCTCTTCCTGAACCATGTACCCACCTGTGTGACTTACTGTCGAGCCAGCGATTGCTGACGCGTGGTGCCAGCGCGTGAACGCCGACGCGCAGGGCGGACAGGAATCGAACCTGCAACCTGCGGTTTTGGAGACCGCTGCTCTGCCAATTGAGCTACCGCCCTAGAGATCCGGAGACCTCGCGGGGTGAAATCCACCTCATCGACGCGCGGGCACGGCGAAAGAATGCAGACTTCAACTGCACCATCCAGTGTACGTCATGGCCTGTGGGGTGGCGAACCGGTCGGCCGGTCAGTACTGCTGCACGCCGTACCGATCGGGCTCCTCGCCGCGGCGCACATCGCGTCCCGAGAGGGATGCCGCGACGATGCGCACGTAGTTGTACTTGAGGGTCGGGATCCAGGGCGTGAGCGGCAGCGCGTCGGCGGCCCGCACCTCGTCAGCGGTCTCGAGCCGCGTCGCGGTGCCGCGGACGACGACGCTCCAGGCATCGGTGTCGGTGTACTCGTCGACCTCGAAGAGCACCTGGTCGTTGATCGACAGTTCGGTCAGCTTGCTGCCCTCCGCCGTGCGGAAGACGATGCTCTCGCCGTCGACCGTGTAGGTGACCGGGAAGATGTCGAGCACGTCGCCGACGTGGGTCACGAGCCGGCCGAGCTCCTGCTCGGCGAGGCGGTCCCAGCACTCGCGATCGGTGAGGAAGGTGACGGCATCCGCATCGGCGTCCATGCGGCCATCCTTCCCCTCTCCGACTGCGGGCGACAGTCCCCTGCGCCGGGCAAAACCCCCGGCGTGGGGGCGGTTCAGCCGGCGACGCGGATGAGCTTCTTGTTGACGAACTCCTCCGCTGCCAGCAGCCCCATCTCGCGGCCCGTCCCCGAGCGCTTGACGCCGCCGAACGGGAGCTCGGGGCTGTCGGCGAGGACGACGTTGACGTAGACCATGCCGGCCGCGATGCGGTCGGCCACACGCGCCGCCTGCTCGGGGTCGGTCGTGAAGACGTACGACCCGAGGCCGAACGGCGTCCCGTTGGCGATCTCGACGGCCGCATCCTCGTCGGCCGCGCGGTAGACGACGCCGACCGGGCCGAAGAACTCTTCGCGGTAGGCGTCCATCTCG
>JACEFY010000171.1 GCA_016807485.1 Stenotrophomonas maltophilia
CGGCATCGGCGGCATCCTGCTCGAGCACTTCGCGTGGGGCTCGGTCTTCCTCATGTCGGTGCCGGTGCTCGTGCCGCTGCTGGTGCTGGCCCCGCTCCTCGTTCCGGAGAGCCGCGATCCTCGCCCGGGCGCGATCGATCCCGCGAGCATCGCGCTGTCGATGCTGACCATGGTGCCGATCGTCTACGCGATCAAGGAGGTCGCCGTGCACGGCTTCGGGTGGCTGCCGGTCGTGCTCACGGCCGCGGGCATCGGGTTCGGCGTGACCTTCGTGCGCCGCCAGCTCGCCGCGGAGCGGCCCATGCTCGACATGCGGCTCTTCGCCCGCGGCACCTTCAGCGGCGCGCTCCTCGTGAATCTTCTGAGCGTCATCGCGCTCGTCGGCTTCCTCTACTTCGTGGCACAGCACCTGCAGCTGATCGTCGGCCTCTCGCCCATGAACGCCGGCTTCGTGCTCGTTCCGGGCATGCTCGCGATGATCGTGTCGGGCCTGCTGGTCGTGCCGATCGCACGTCGTGTGTCGGCGCGGATCGTCGTGCCGGCGGCGCTGGTCTTCTCGGTCGCCGCGTACCTCCTCGTCCCGGGCGCTGTCGGCGGGGGGGTGCTGCCGCTGCTGGTTGCTGCCTTCACCCTCCTCGGTCTCGGTATCGGGGCGGCGGAAACCGTCTCGAACGACCTCATCCTCGCCAGCGCGCCGCCGGCGAAGGCCGGTGCCGCCAGCGCCGTCTCCGAGACGGCCTACGAGCTGGGCGCCGTCCTCGGGACCGCCGTGCTCGGCGGCATTCTCACCGCGGCATATCGGTCGGGGATCGTCATTCCCGAGGGCGTGCCCGCGGATGCCGCCGATGCCGCGCGCGAGACCCTCGCCGGTGCCGTCTCGGTCGCCGACCGGCTCGACCCCGCCACCGCCGACGCGCTGCGCGCCGCCGCGGCCCACGCGTTCGACGCGGGCGTGGGGATCACGGCCGTCATCGGCGCCGTGCTCGTCGCGATCGCGGCCGTGATCGCGGCCACTACGCTGGGAGGGTCGCGCACCGTCTCGGTGGAGCACTGACAGCGCGGCATCCCCGACTACGAGGAGAGCAATGTCGCGCGTCAAGCTGGCCGTCATCCCGGGTGACGGCATCGGTCCCGAGGTGATCGCCGAGGCAGAGAAGGTCCTCGACGCCGTGACCGCGGGCTCGGACGTGACGTTCGAGAAGACTCGGTTCGCCCTGGGGGCCGGCCGCTTCCTCGAGACCGGCGACACGCTCACCGACGATGATCTCGCCGCGATCGCGGCGCACGACGTCATCCTCCTCGGCGCCGTCGGGGGAGTGCCTGGCGACCCCCGCCTGAAAGACGCGAACATCGAACGCGGACTCCTGCTGAAGCTCCGCTTCGCGCTCGACCACTACGTCAACCTCCGCCCGTCGAAGCTGTACCCCGGCGCGCCCGGACCGCTCGCCGACCCCGGCGAGATCGACTTCGTCGTGGTGCGCGAGGGCACGGAAGGCCCGTACGTCGGCAACGGCGGGTCGATCCGCACCGGCACGCCGCACGAGGTCGCCAACGAGACCTCGGTCAACACCGCGTACGGCATCGAGCGGGTCGTGCGCTTCGCCTTCGCGCAGGCGGCGCGACGCCGCAACAAGGTCACCCTCGTGCACAAGACGAACGTCCTCGTCCATGCGGGAGGGATGTGGAAGCGCATCGTGGATGCCGTGGCCACCGAGCATCCGGACGTCGCCGTAGACTATGTCCACATCGACGCGGCCACCATCTATCTGGTCACGAACCCGGGCCGCTTCGACGTGATCGTCACCGACAACCTCTTCGGCGACATCCTCACCGACTTGGCCGGCGCCGTCACCGGTGGCATCGGCCTCGCCGCATCGGGGAACATCAACCCCGACGGCGCGTTCCCCTCGATGTTCGAGCCCGTGCACGGCTCGGCGCCGGACATCGCCGGCCGGCAGATCGCCGACCCCACGGCAGCCATCCTGTCCATCGCCCTCATGCTCGACCACCTCGGGCTCACCGGCGAAGCCGCGCGCGTCACCCGCGCCGTCGAACTGGACATCGCCGAGCGAGACGGCGCATCCCGCACGACCACGCAGATCGGCGACGCGATCTCGGCACGCCTTCGGGCGTAGCCTGGACGCCAGCCCGCTCAGCCTCGACCTCTCAGGAACCCTCATGAGCCTCACGTACGATCCCGACGCCGCCCTCGCCCCGCTCGAGTTCGCGGTCACCAAGAACCTCGCCGCGAAGTCTTCGGCGCAGCGCGCGGACCTGCTGGCCGACCCGCAGTTCGGCACGACCTTCACCGACCACATGGTCGACTTCTGCTGGTCGGTCCGCGGCGGCTGGCACCGGCCGCGCGTGCAGCCCTACGGACCGCTCTCGCTCGACCCCGCCGCCGCGGTGCTGCACTACGGTCAGGAGATCTTCGAGGGCATCAAGGCCTACCGGCACGCCGACGGCTCCATCCACACGTTCCGTCCGCGCCAGAACGGGTTGCGTCTGCAGCGCTCCGCGCGACGACTCGCGCTCCCCGAACTGCCGGTGGAGTACTTCATCGAGTCGCTCAAGGCGCTCATCGCGGTCGACGGCGCCTGGGTGCCGTCGGGGGAGGACCAGAGCCTCTACCTCCGGCCGTTCATGTTCGCCAAAGAGGCCTTCCTGGGCGTCCGTCCCGCGAACAAGGTCGGCTACTACGTCATCGCCAGCCCGGTGGGCTCGTATTTCAAGGGCGGCGCCAAGCCCGTGTCGATCTGGCTGAGCGAGGACTACGCGCGCGCCGGCAAGGGGGGCACGGGCGCAGCCAAGACGGGTGGCAACTACGCGGCGAGCCTCCTCCCGCAGGCGGAGGCTTACGAGCAGGGCTGCGACCAGGTCGTCTTCCTCGACCCCGACCGCAACGTCGAAGAGCTCGGCGGCATGAACATCGTGTTCGTCTATAAGGACGGATCCATCGTCACGCCGCAGTCGGACTCGATCCTCGAGGGCATCACCCGCGACTCGATCCTGCAGCTCGCCGCCGACCGCGGTCACAAGGTCAGCGGTCGGTCGGTGTCGATCGACGAGTGGCGGCAGGGCGTCGCCTCAGGCGACATCGTCGAGGTGTTCGCGTGCGGGACGGCGGCCGTCGTCGCTCCGATCGGCGTCCTGAAGGGGCGCGACTTCTTCGATGAGCAGCCGCTCGGCCCGCTGGCGCTGTCGCTGCGCGAAGAGCTCACCGACATCCAGTACGGACGCCGCGAAGACCGTCACGGCTGGCTCGTGCGTCTGGATGCCGACGCCGGAGCCGACGCGTGAGGATCGTCCGCTTCGCCCACGGCGAGACCATCCGCTTCGGGATCGTCGATGAGACCGAGCTGGTCGTCTTGGAGGGCGACCCGCTGTTCGCCGGTTTCGAGACGACGGGTGAGCGGGTGCCGCTCGGGGCGGTGTCGCTGCTCGCGCCGGTGATCCCGCGGTCGAAGATCGTGGCGATCGGCCGCAACTACCGCGAGCACGCCGCCGAGTTCGGCAACGAGGCTCCGGAAGAGCCGCTGATGTTCTTGAAGCCCAACACGTCGGTCATCGGGCCGGGCGACGCGATCGTGCGCCCGCCGCAGTCCGAGCGCACCGACTTCGAGGGCGAGCTCGCGGTCGTCATCGGGCGCGTCGCGAAGAACGTCTCGGTCGACGACGCGCTGGACCACGTCTTCGGCTACACCATCGCCAACGACGTGACGGCGCGCGACCTGCAGCGCAGCGACGGACAGTGGTCGAGGGCCAAGGGCTTCGACACGTTCTGTCCTCTCGGCCCGGCGATCGAGACCGAGTTCGACCTCCAGGGCGGCGCGCGGATCATCGCGCGCGTCAACGGCGAGGTCCGTCAGGACGGGCCGATCAGCGACATGGTGCACTCCGTGCCGGCCCTGATCGCGCACGCCTCGGCGGCGTTCACCCTGCTGCCCGGCGATGTGATCCTCACCGGCACGCCCGCGGGGTCGTCGGTGATCGTTCCGGGCGATGTCGTGGAGGTCGAGGTCGATGCCCCGGCATCGGGAGCGACGACCGGACGCCTCGTGACCACCGTCGTCGCCGGGCCCGACACCCCCTTCGACGCCGCACTCGGATCGCTCCCCGCAGTCGACGACACGCAGCGGCGTGAGGCGTGGGGCGCAGGCGATCCGCCGGACGACGGACCTTCCGCCGCCTCATCGCCGTCGTCGGGCGAATCGCCGTCCTCCGGCGAGGCCCTCTCCCCCGCCCTCCGCGCGAAGCTCACACGCGTCCCCGTGGCGGCGCTGTCCCAGCAGCTGCGTCGGCGCGGCCTCGACAACGTCTCGATCGACGGCGTGCGCCCCCTGCATCCGGCCCGGAAGCTCGTCGGCACGGCCCGGACCCTCCGCTTCGTCCCCGCGCGCGAAGACCTGTTCGCGAGCCACGGCGGCGGCTACAACGCGCAGAAGCGCGCGTTCGACAGCGTGGGCCCGGGCGAGGTCATCGTCATCGAGGCGCGCGGAGAGGCGGGGTCGGGCACGCTGGGCGACATCCTCGCGCTCCGGGCCCACGCGCGCGGAGCGGCCGGCATCGTCACCGACGGGGGCGTGCGCGATGTCGACGCCGTGACCGCCGTCGGCCTCCCCGTCTACACGGTCGGCGCGCACCCCGCGGTGCTCGGCCGCAGGCACGTCCCGTGGGACCTCGACCTCACCGTCGCCTGCGGCGGCACCACCGTGCAGCCCGGCGACATCGTCGTGGGTGATGCCGACGGCGTCATCGTCATCCCGCCGGGCCTCGCCGAGGAGGTTGCCGACGCGGCCCTGCGGCAGGAGATCGAGGATGCCTGGATCGCCGCCCGGGTGGCCGAAGGGCACCCGGTCGACGGGCTGTTCCCGATGGATGCCGCGTGGCGCGCCCGCTTCGACGCCGACACCGCTGGGCCGGAGGCATCCGCGTGAGCACCGTCGATACCGGGAGCAAGTCCCAGGATGCCTACGACTGGATCCGCGAGCGCATCGTGCGCCACGAGTACGGGCCCGGCTACCGTCTCGTGCTGGGTGCGATCGCGGCCGACCTCGGCATGAGCGTCGTGCCCGTCCGCGAGGCCATCCGCCGGCTCGAGGCCGAGAACCTCGTGACGTTCGAGAAGAACGTCGGCGCCCGCGTCTCGGTCGTCGACGAAGACCAGTACGTCTACACGATGCAGACCCTCGGGCTCCTGGAGGGCTACGCCACCCGCCTCGCCGCTCCCCACCTCACCCCCGACGACCTGGTGCGTGCCGCCGAGATCAACGCCCGCATGCACCGCCTGCTCGATGCTTTCGACGCACACGCCTACACCCAGCTGAACCAGCAGTTCCACGCCGTGCTGTTCGCCCGGTGCCCCAATCCGCACGTCCTCGAGCTCGTCGAGCGCGCGTGGTCGCGCCTCGC
>JACEFY010000172.1 GCA_016807485.1 Stenotrophomonas maltophilia
GTCACCGCCCGATTCTCCCATGGGCGTCGCGGTCGTCGGATCGATGAGGCAGATGATGACGGCGGCGCCACTTCCGGTGACATCCGCCCCACCGCTCCGACGAGGGGTACGGAATCGTCGCGGTGCGGGCAGGATGGACCCGTGAGCACCCCAACGCTGTCCGACCTGCGCAACGCCGCCCGGGTCGTGTCCCTCCCCCTCGTCACGCGCTTCCGCGGCATCGACACCCGCGAAGTGCTGCTGCTGGAGGGTCCGGCGGGGTGGAGCGAGTTCTCGCCCTTCCTCGAATACGACGACACCGAGTCGGCCGCGTGGCTCGCGGCCGCCGTCGATTTCGGCTGGCACGAGTCCCCCGCGCCCGTCCGCGACCGCATCCCGGTCAACGCGACGGTGCCGGCGGTGGCCGCCGACGAGGTCGCGGGCATCCTGGCGCGCTTCGACGGATGCCGCACGGCGAAGGTCAAGGTCGCCGAGCGCGGGCAGACGCTCGCCGACGACATCGCGCGGGTGCGCGCCGTGCGGTCTGTCCTCGGCCCCGAAGGGCGCATCCGCATCGATGCGAACGGCGGCTGGAACGTCGATGAGGCCGAGCACGCCGCCCACGCGCTCGCCGAGTTCGACCTCGAGTACCTCGAGCAGCCGTGCGCGCGCGTCGACGAGCTCGGCGACCTCCGCGCGCGCCTGGCGGACTGGGACCTTCCGGTCGCCGCCGACGAGAGCGTGCGGAAAGCGGCCGACCCGCTGGCGGTCGCGCAGGCGGGCGCGGCCGACCTCCTCGTGGTCAAGGTGCAGCCGCTGGGCGGTGTCCGCCGCGCGCTCGGGATCGTGGCGGAGGCGGGCCTGCCGGCGGTGGTCTCCAGCGCCCTGGAGACGAGCGTCGGGCTCGCGATGGGGCTCGCCCTGGCCGCCGCCCTCCCCCGCCTCGACTACGACTGCGGGCTCGGCACCGCGTCGCTCCTCGCCGCCGACGTCACCCCGAGCCCCCTCCGGCCGCACGCGGGCGCCCTGCGCGTCGGTCGCGTGACGCCCGATCCGGACCTGCTCGAGCGGCACGCGGCCGCTCCCGATCGACGGGATTGGTGGCTCGCGCGACTCGAACGCTGCCACGCACTGCTCTGATCCGGTCAGCTCGCCGGGTCGACGATCACCGTCACGAGCCGCTCGATGCGGGCGTTGAGGAGCATCGTGATCTCGGCCGCCGACCGACCTTCGAGGGTGGCGCGCGCGCACGTATCGTCGGAGACGTCGAGCAGCAGCTGGGCGGCCTCATCGACGGGCAGCCTAAGACGCAGCCCGTAGGTGGTCACGACCTGGTCGATGATCCCCGCGACGCGGTCGCGCATGACGTTCTGCCACGTGAGGTAGGCCTCGGCCAGCCGCGGATCGCGCATCGCCTGCGTGCGGATCTCGCTGACGAGCTGCGGCTCCATCCGCTCGCCGAGCGACGCGCCGACGACCTGTCGGACGAGCGCCGACGTGTCCGACAGCGCATCGGGGGCAAGATCGCGCACACGGCCGGCGACCTCGTCGAGCTTCGCCTCGGCGAGCTGGGTGATGAGCGCGAGGAACAGCTCGTCCTTCGACTCGAAGTTGGAGTAGAACGCGCCGCGGGTGAATCCGGCACGTTCGCAGATCGTCTCGACGGAGGCGGCATCCATCCCCACCTCGCCGAACACCTCGTGTGCCGCATCCAGCAGGCGCGCGCGGGTCTGCTCGCGCCGACGGGATCCGGGTCGTGCGGTGACGTCGGTCATGCCACTCCCTTCGCCGTCAGTTTCACACCTGGTCCCCAGACTTGCGGGGACGGACACCCTTAGGATACATCTATGTATCGGATACAGCGTTGTATCGAACCCGCTGAACCCCTCCTTCCCTGACCGGAGCGCTCGTGTCCACACTCCTCTCGTCCCTCGGCCGCTGGTCGTATCGCCACCCGTGGCGCGTGCTGGTCTCGTGGCTGCTGCTGCTCGGCATCGTCGGCGGGGCGGTGGGGCTCGGCATCTCGACGGGCGCGATCAAGGGCTTCGACAACTCCTTCGCGATCCCCGGCACCGAGGGTCAGGAGGGCATCGAGCTGCTCAACCGCACGTTCCCGCAGGCGAGCGGGACGAGCGCGCAGTACATCGTCGTCGCGGCCGAGGGCGACCGCATCGACGAGGCGCCCTACTCCGAGGAGATCGCGTCGACGATCACCGAGCTCAGCAGTCTCGACGGCGTCTTGGCCGTCACCGACCCGTTCGACGAGATGATCACCGGCTCCGTCAGCGACGACGACCGGGCCGCCCTCATCCGCCTGCAGTTCGAAGGCACGGTCACCGACGTCCCCGCCGAGACGAAGACCGCGCTGGAAGACATCTCGGCGAGCCTCGGCGCGGCACTGCCGTCCGGCTCGCAGGTGGTCGTCGGCGGCGACCTCTTCTCGACCTCGCTCCCCGCCCTCTCCATCGTCGAGGTCGTGGGCGTGCTCGTGGCCCTGTTCGTCCTCATCGTCACGTTCCGCTCGCTCTCGGTCGCGTTCTTCCCGCTGGCGAGCGCGCTCATCGGCGTCGCCCTCGCGATCGCGCTGATCTACGCCGCCACGGCGTTCGCCACGGTGTCGTCGACGACCCCCCTGCTCGCGATCATGCTCGGCCTCGCCGTCGGAATCGACTACGCCCTGTTCATCGTCGCGCGACATCAGGATCAAGTGCGCGCAGGAATGGATGCCGAAGAGTCGGCGTCGCGGGCGACTGGCACCGCCGGGTCGGCGGTCGTCTTCGCCGGCGTCACGGTGCTCATCGCGCTCGTCGGCCTCGGCTTCGCCGGCATCCCCTTCCTCACGACGATGGGCATCGCCGCGGCGGGCGCCGTCGCCGTCGCCGTGGTCGTCGCGCTCACGCTGACACCCGCGCTCCTCGGGTTCGCCGGAGCCCGCGTCGCCGGCTGGGGCCACGGTCTCGCCCGGGGCGCGCGCCTCCGGCGTCGCCGCACGGCTCCCGCGGGTGGGGAGACCGACGCCGACGAGGTCGAGGTCGAGGTCGAGGACCCTCCGGCGACCATCCCCGGTCCGGCGCAGAAGACCAACCGCTGGGTCGCCCTCGTCACCCGGCATCCGGTCATCACGACCATCGCGGTCGTCGCGACCCTCGGCATCGTCGCGATCCCGGCGGCCAGCCTGCAGCTCGCGCTCCCCAACGCGGGCATGCAGCCGGCCTCGAGTGAAGCGCGCCAGGCGTACGACCTCACCGCGGAGCACTTCGGACCGGGCTCGAACGGGCCGCTCATCCTCGCCGGCACGATCGTGACCTCCACCGACCCGCTCGGCCTGATGGCCGACCTCAAGGCGGAGGTCGAGAAGATCCCCGGCGTCAAAGAGGTCGCCCTCGCGACCCCGAACGAGACCGCCGACACCGGCCTCATCCAGGTCGTCCCCGAGACCGCGCCCGATGACCCCGCCACCGCCGACCTCGTGCGCGAGCTGCGCGCCCACCACGACGAATGGCTCGAGACCTACGGCGTCGACCTCAAAGTCACCGGATTCACCGCGATCGCGATCGACATCTCCGACCGCCTCGGGGCCGCGCTCCTGCCGTTCGGCCTGTTCGTGGTGGGGCTGTCCTTCATCCTGCTGATGATCGTGTTCCGCTCGATCTGGGTGCCGCTGAAGGCGACGGTCGGGTATCTGCTGTCGATCCTCGCCGCGTTCGGCGTCGTCGCCGCGGTGTTCGAGTGGGGCTGGCTGGCCGACGCCCTCCACGTGACCCGCACCGGCCCCGTGATCAGCTTCATGCCGATCATCCTGATGGGCGTGCTGTTCGGCCTCGCGATGGACTACGAGGTGTTCCTCGTGTCGCGCATGCGCGAGGACTTCGTCCACGCGAGGCGGGCCGCGCGGGCCGCCGGGCGGCCGTTCGACGCGCGCGCGATGGCGGTCGGCGCCGTCCGCAGCGGCTTCACGGCGTCGGCCCGCGTCGTCACCGCCGCCGCCGTCATCATGTTCGCCGTGTTCGCGGCGTTCGTCCCCGAAGGCGATACGGCGATCAAGCCGATCGCCCTGGGGCTCGCGGTCGGCATCGCGGTCGACGCCTTCCTCGTACGGATGACGCTCGTGCCCGCCGTCATGGCGCTCCTCGGCGACAAGGCGTGGTGGATGCCGGCCTGGCTCGACCGCATCCTCCCCCATTTCGACATCGAGGGCGAAGCCGTCGAACGCGAGATGGCCCTCGCCGACTGGCCCGAGCCCGACAGCCGCGCGCCCCTCGTCGGCGAGCATGTCGGCGTGCGCGTCGACGGCGGACGCGGGGTGGGCGAGATCGACCTCTTCTCGGATGCGTCCTTCCGCCTCGCGCCGGGCGGCACGCTCCTCGTCACCGCACCCGATCCGCGGGCCGGTCGCGCCTTCGTGCTCATGACCGGCGGCCGCGTCGCCCCGACCTCGGGCCGACTCCGCGTCGCGGGGCACCTCCTCCCCGGGCGTGCCGCGTGGGTGCGCGCGCACGTCGGCGTGGCGCTCCTCGACGGCGCCGCCGATCCGCTCCGCGAACTGCGGCGCGCGCTCTCCGGCGGCACCTCGATCGTCGCCGTCGACGGACTCGACACCCTCACGGGGGGCGACCGTGATCAGGTCGCCGCGCTGCTGCGCGACGCGGCCGGCTCGTCGCCACGCCGCCGCGGGAAAGAAGATGTCCCGCTCACCGTCATCGCCTCCGCCCGCCGCGACGGGCCGGCCCTCGACCTCCTGGCCGACGCGCATCGCCCCGATGTGACCGCGCTGGCCCTCGCTTCCCGCTCGACCTCTCAGGTGATCTCCTCATGACTCTCTCCCTCGAGCGTGCGCGCTCCCGCCGCCCCGTGACCTGGCTGACCCTCCTCGGCGTCGTGCTGCTGCCGGTCGTCATCGGCGGCATCCTCATCGCCGCCCTCTACAACCCGGTCGAGCGGCTCGACAGCATGCGCGCCGCCGTCGTCAACAACGACGAGCCGGTCACCGTGCAGGGCCAGCTCGTGCCCCTCGGGCGGCAGCTGACGGCGGGACTCGTGGCGGGTTCCGACGACCTGCCGAGCAACCTCGACTGGACGATCTCGAACACGGAGGATGCCGCGGCCGGCCTCGCCGACGGCACCTACGACGCCGTCATCACGATCCCGGCGAACTTTTCCGCCGCCGCGACCTCGACCGCCGGCGCCTCGGACGGGTCGGGCGGGACGCCGGAGAAGGCGACGATCTCCGCGGAGACCGCGCCCGACAGCCTCATCGTCGACGACGCCATCACGGCGCAGGTCGCCGCGGCGGCGGCATCGGTCCTCGGCGAGCAGCTCTCGAGCGTCTACCTGGAGAACGTCTTCCTCGGGTTCACGACACTGGGCGATCAGCTCGGCAGCGCCGCCGACGGCGCGCACCAGCTCGCCGACGGCGGCCGCCAG
>JACEFY010000173.1 GCA_016807485.1 Stenotrophomonas maltophilia
ACCTCGCGGAAGGCCCAGAACTTCTCGGTCGGGCGTCCGGCTTCGTCCAGCGGTGCGTCGTAGTCGTAGCTCGTGACCGTCGGCTGCCACACGCCCTTGTCGTTGGCGCCGTTGGTGAGACCGAAGTTCGTGCCGCCGTGCAGCATGTAGATGTTGACCGATGCGCCGGCGGCGAGCAGGTCGTCGAGCTCCCGCGCGGAGACGGCGGGGTCGGTCGTGTGGTGGTGCGCACCCCAGTGGTCGAACCATCCGCACCAGAACTCCGAGCACATGAGGGGACCGGTCGGCTGCTGGCGGCGCAGCGCCGCGAGTCGCTCGGTCGCGCGCGAACCGAACGAGCCGGTCGCATGGAGCTCGGGGATGTTGCCGGCCGCCAGCATGTCGTCCATCGGCTGGTCGACCGTCGTGAGCGGCACGGTGGCGCCGGCATCCAGGAACAGGTCGGTGAGGGCGCGGAGGTACGCATGGTCGGACCCGTAGGCGCCGTACTCGTTCTCGACCTGCAGCATGATCACGGGACCTCCGCGATCGATCTGCAGCGGCGCGACGATCTCCATGACCTGCCGGAGGTACTCGCCCACCGCTGCCATGTAGCGGGGCTCGAGGGTCCGCACCCCCACCTCGGGGTCGCGCAGCAGCCACGCGGGGAACCCGCCGCCGTCGAACTCCGCGCAGATGTACGGGCCCGGACGGACGATGGCCTGCATCCCCTCCTCCTGCACCTCGCGGAGGAAGCGGGCGAGGTCGAGCCGCCCGGTCGTGTCGAAGACGCCCGGCTCGGGGGCGTGCTCGTTCCACGCGACGTAGGTCTCGATGGTGTTGAGCCCCATCATCCGGCCCATGCGGATGCGCTCGCGCCACTGATCGGGATGGATGCGGAAATAGTGGAGAGCGCCGGAGATCACCCGGTGCGGCTGCCCGTCCAGGAGGAAGTCGTGCGCGCCGATCTCGAACGTGTGCGGGGTCATGAGGCTCCTGCCGTGCGTCGGCGCTCGGGGGTTCTCCGCGCCGGTGGGGATGCCGCGAGACTACCATGTTGACGTAAACATGACCGGAATCCCGACCGCGTAGAGTGGTCCCGACGCGAGGAGCGAAATGAGCTGGCTGGTCACGGGTGGAGCGGGATACATCGGAGCGCACGTCGTGCGCGCCCTGGCGGAGGCGGGCATCGACCCGGTCGTGATCGACGACCTCTCCAGCGGTCACGCGGGCTTCGTACCCGACGGCGTGCCGTTCGTCCGCGGCACGATCCTCGACCGCGATCTGCTCGTGGAGACCATGCGCACCCACGGCGTGACCGGCGTCATCCACGTCGCCGGATTCAAGTACGCCGGCGTCTCGGTCACCCGCCCGCTCCACACCTACGAGCAGAACGTCGACGCGACGCGCATCGTGCTGCAGGCGATGGCGGATGCCGGCGTCCACAACATCGTCTTCTCGTCGTCGGCCGCCGTCTACGGCACACCCGACGTCGCCCTCGTCACGGAGGACCTTCCGAAGCGCCCCGCATCGCCCTACGGCGAGTCGAAGCTCATCGGCGAGTGGCTGCTGCGCGACCAGGGCGTCGCGACGGCGGACTCCGCGCACCCGCTCCGGCACACATCGCTGCGCTACTTCAACGTGGTCGGCTCCGCCGATCCCACCGTCTACGACACGAGCCCGCACAACCTCTTCCCGATTGTCTTCGAGAAGCTGATCGCGGGCGAGGTCCCGCAGATCAACGGCGACGACTACGCGACCCCCGACGGCACGAACGTGCGCGACTACGTGCACGTCGGCGACATCGCCGCGGCCCATGTCGTGGCCGCACAGCGCCTCGCCGCCGGCGACCCGGTCGAGCCCGCCTACAACCTCGGCTCGCAGAACGGCCTGAGCGTCCGCGAGATCATGGACGCCATGGCACGGGTGACGGGCATCGACTTCACGCCGAAGATCGGTCCTCGTCGCGCGGGTGACCCCGACCGCATCGTCGCGACCGGTGAACTCGCCGCGCGCGACCTCGAGTGGCAGAACCGCTACACGGTCGATGAGATGGTGCGCACGGGCTGGGAGGCCCGTCGCGCCGCCGGCTGAGCGAGCCGCCGCTCAGGCGCTCGCGCGCGCCACGAGGTGCGGTGTCAGCACGACCGGGCGCGCTTCGCCGCGACCGATGAGCGTGACGAGTGAGGCGACCGCCGCTGCGCCGAGCTCGTCGAAATCCTGACGCACGGTGGTGAGCGGCGGCGAGTACTCGGCGGCATCCGCCACGTCGTCGAATCCGATCACCGCCACGTCGTCCGGCACGCGCCGGTCGGCTTCGGCGAAGGCGCGCAGTGCACCGAGCGCCATCTGGTCGTTCGCCGCGAACAGCGCCGTGACCTCGCCCGCGAGGGGGGCGATCGCGGCGTAGCCGGAGGTCGAGGTCCAGTCGCCGCGCACCGGCTCGGGCGGCGTGAGACCGGCCGCGGCGTGCGCCTCGCGCCAGCCCCGCTCGCGCTCGGCCGCGGCGAACGAGTCGGCGGGACCGGCGAGGTGGTGCACGCGGCCGCGTCCGAGCCCGATCAGGTGCACGGTCGCCTCGTGCGCGCCGGCGAAGTGATCGGTCTGCACGACGGCGAAGCGCTCGTCGGCGGGCGAGTCGACCACGACGAGCGCGAGGCCCGGGGGCACGTCGAGCCCGCGGGCGAGGGCCGTCGCCTCGTTGAGGATGACGGCGCCGTCGATGCCCTGATCGCTCAGTCGGGCGAACGCGTCGGCGACGGCGTCGCGTCCGGATGCCGTGACCACGGTGAGCGCGAAGCCCCGGGCGGCGGCGTGATCGGCGAGCGCCTGGAGCATGCGCGAGTTGCCGACCGACGAGAGGTTCGCGACGATGAGGCCGATCGTGTCGGTGCGACCGGTGCGGAGGGCCCGCGCCGCGCGGTGCATCCGGTAGCCGAGCTGCGCCATCGCGGCTTCGACGTTCGCGCGGGTCGCGGGATCGACGCGGGGGCTGTCGTTGACGACGCGCGAGACGGTCTGCGCGGACACCCCGGCGACGGCGGCGACATCGGCCATGGAAACTCGTCGCGTCATCCCGCCATCCTAGGGGCAGGATTCCGGTCTTTCCGGTCGTGTTGACGATAACACGCAAACGCGATACGCTGGGGGTGTCCTCACCTGCGAAGGAGCACGGTCCCATGCACACCGACACCTCGTCCCTGGCCGCCACCGCGGCGGACGTCGAGTCCCTCGGCGCCGGCGTCGTCAAGCGCACGACGCGCCTGGCCGACGGCCGCGAGCTCATCTACTTCGACGATCCCGGCACCACTCTCGGCGCCGAACGGGCCGTCGACGCGCGCGATCTCGGGCCGCGCCCGGAGACCGCCACCATGCGTCAGGACATCCTGACGGGCGACTGGGTGTCGATCGCCGCCGCTCGCCAGAATCGCGCGTTCCTGCCGCCGGCCGAGCTCGACCCGCTCGCCCCGCAGACCGAGTCGAACCCCTCCGAGATCCCCTCGCTCTACGACGTCGCGGTCTTCGAGAACAAGTCGCCGTCGTTCGGTCCCGCCCTCGCCGAGGCCGTGGGCGACCTCCCCGAAGCATCCGACCCGCCCCGCGGGCTCAACGATCTCGAGCACCTCGGACTCGGACGCACCCGCACGAGCGTCGGCCGCTGCGAAGTCGTGTGCTTCTCCCCCGAACGCGAGGGCTCGTTCGGCACGCAGTCGGTCACCCGCGCCCGCACGGTGATCGAAGCGTGGGCCGACCGCACCGCCGCCCTCTCCGCCCTCCCCGGCGTGCAGCAGGTGTTCCCGTTCGAGAACCGCGGCGAGGCCATCGGCGTCACCCTGCAGCACCCGCACGGGCAGATCTACTCCTACCCCTACGTGACCCCGCGCACGACCCGCCTGCTCGATTCGATCGACCGGACCGCGCCCGATCTCTTCCAGCGCATCCTCGAGTTCGAACAGCAGGGCCCTCGCGTCGTCCTCCGCGGCGAGCACTGGACCGCCTTCGTGCCGTTCGCGGCGCGCTGGCCCATCGAGATCCACATGCTCCCCCACCGGCACGTGCCCGACTTCGCCGCCCTGACCGCCGACGAGCGCGACGAGCTCGCCCCGCTCTACCTGCGCATCCTCCGCGGAGTGGATGCCGTCTACGACTCCCCCACCCCCTACATCGCCGCGTGGCACCAGGCCCCCGTGCACGTCGGACGCGACACGGTGCGCCTGAACCTGCAGCTCACGTCGCCGCGGCGCGCCGCCGACAAACTGAAGTTCCTCGCCGGATCCGAAGCCGCCATGGGCGCCTGGATCGGCGACGTCCCCCCCGAAGCCGCTGCCGAGCGCCTCCGCGCCGCCATCGAAGGAGTACAGCTGTGAGCACCGCCGCCCCCCTGACCGCCCCGACGGCGGCCGACGACCTCTTCCGCGAGCTGACGGGCGCCGAGCCGATCGGCCGCTGGTCGTCACCGGGGCGCGTCAACCTCATCGGCGAGCACACCGACTACAACGACGGGTTCGTCTTCCCGTTCGCCATCGACTTCCGCACGGTCGTCGCACTCGGCCGCCGTGACGACGGTCGCATCCGCGTGGTCTCGACGTTCGACCCGGTGCCGGTCGAGGTCTCCCTGGCCGACCTCGACGCTCTCTTCCCGGCCCGCCGCGACGAGATCGTCGAATGGGCCCGCTATCCCCTCGGCATCGCGTGGGCACTCCTGGAGGGCCGCGGGTCGGCCGGGCTCACCGGCGTCGACATCGCGATCGCATCCGACGTGCCGGTCGGCGCGGGGCTGTCGTCGTCCGCCGCCATCGAGGGAGCCACGGCATCCGCCCTCAACGACGTCTGGGACCTCGGCCGCGACCGCATCGCCCTGGCGCAGGCCGGGCGCCGCGCCGAGAACGAGGCCGTCGGCGCCCCCACCGGGATCATGGACCAGATGGCCTCGATGCTCGGCCGCGCCGACGCGGGGATCTTCCTCGACTGCCGCAGCCTCGACGCGCAGGTGATCGAGCTGGGCTTCGCGCCCGCCGGGCTCGAGCTCCTCGTGATCGACACGCGCGTGAGCCACGCGCACTCCACCGGGGGCTACGGCGAGCGCCGCGCGTCGTGCGAGGCGGGCGCCGCGATCATGGGTGTCCCCGCGCTCCGCGACCTCTCCGTCGACGACCTGCCGCGCGCGCAGGAGCTCATGGACGCCGTCACGTTCCGGCGCGTCCGCCACGTCGTCACCGAGAACCAGCGCGTGCTCGACGCGGTCCGGACCCTCCGCGAGCACGGGCCGCGCGCGATCGGGGAGCTGCTGGATGCCTCGCACGTCTCGATGCGCGACGACTTCGAGATCTCGGTGCCCGAGCTCGACCTCGCCGTCGACACGGCGCGGCAGGCCGGCGCCATCGG
>JACEFY010000174.1 GCA_016807485.1 Stenotrophomonas maltophilia
AGGTGAACAGCACCGCGATGAAGACGATCCCCACGATGTCGTCGAGGATCGCGAGGGCGAGGAGGAACACCCGCACGGTCGGCGGGAGCCCGCGACCGAACACCGCCAAGACGCCGAGCGCGAAGGCGATGTCGGTCGCCGTCGGGATGGGCCAGCCGGATGCCGCATCCGACCCGCCCGCGATCGCCGCATAGACCGCGATCGGGATGACGACACCCCCGGCGGCCGCGATCGCCGGGAGGACGGCGCGTCGAGCGGAGTTCAGCTGACCCGCCGTGAGCTCGTACTGCAGCTCGACCGCGGCGACGAAGAAGAAGATCGCGAGGAGACCGTCGGAGATCCAATGCCGCACCGAGAGGTCGATGACGCCCGGGATGCCGAGGTGCGCGTCGGCCACGGCGAATGCCCCGGACGCGGCGGGCGAGTTGGCCAGCACGAGGCCGAGGGCCGCGGCCAGGAGGAGCAGGACGGCGGGAAACCGTGCGGAGCGCAGAAGTGCCATGGGCTGCTTTCGGGGTCGGGGATGCGAACGCCGACCAGGCTTCCCGGCACACCTCGTGCGATTGTAGCCGTGACACGCGTGTAACACCGGGCCATTAGCGTGGGGGCATGCGCGAACTCACCCGCACCGAAGCCATCGACCTCGTCGGCCGCGGCGACGCCGAGCAGGAGCTCCCCGAGCAGATGCGCGCCGACGTGCGCATGCTCGGATCGCTCCTCGGGCGCGTCCTGCGGGAAAGCGGCTCCCCCGGTCTCTTCGACGACGTCGAGCGGCTGCGGCAGGCCACGATCGCGGCGTACACCGACGCGTCCCCCGAGGCGTTCGAGCGCGCGGCCGCGATCGCGGATTCGTTCTCGGTGGAGCGGGCCGATGAGGTCGCGCGGGCGTTCACGGTGTACTTCCACCTCGTGAACCTCGCCGAGGAGCACCAGCGTGTGCGTGTGCTGCGCGAGCGCGACGGCCGCCCCGAACGGGAGGACGCCACCGACTCGGTGGCCGCCGCCTTCGTGCAGCTGTCGGCGGAGGTCGGCGACGACACCGCGCTGAAGCGCCTGCAGGACATGCGCTTCCACCCCGTCTTCACCGCGCACCCCACCGAAGCGCGCCGCCGCGCCGTGTCGACCAGCATCCGGCGCCTCGTCGCGCTCCTGGGCGACAACGACGCGTCGCTCCGCGGCGGCGCCGATGAGCGGCGCGCGCAGCGGCGCATGCTCGAGGAAATCGACACGCTGTGGCGCACCGCCCCGCTGCGGGCCGAGAAGCCGACCCCCGTCGACGAGGTGCGCGCCATCATGGCCGTCTTCGACGAGACGCTCTTCACCGCCGTGCCGCACGTCTACCGCCGCGTCGACGACGCCCTCCAGGGGCCGGCTGCCGGCGGTCGCGCTCCCGTCGTGCGTCCGTTCGTGCGGCTGGGCACCTGGGTCGGCGGAGACCGCGACGGCAACCCGTTCGTCACCGCGACGGTGACCAAGAAGGCGGCATCCATCGCGTCGGAGCACATCCTGCTGGGACTCGAGCGCGCCGCCGACCGCATCTCCAAGACCCTCACCCTCGACGGCGACACGACACCGCCGAGCCCCGCGCTCGCCGCCCTCGCGCAGCGTCTCGCCGCCGCCGACGAGGACGGCGGGTCGGATGCCGCCAAGCGCGCCAAGAGCGAGCCGCACAAGCGCGTCATGCTGCTGCTCACCCGCCGGATCGCCGCGACCCGCCGCCGTGACGCCGACCTGGCCTACCGCGACCCCGAGGACCTCCTCGCCGACCTCCGCACCGTGCAGGACTCCCTGGTCGCCGCCGGCGCGCCGCGCCAGGCGTACGGGCACCTGCAGCAGCTGCTGTGGCAGGTGGAGACGTTCGGGTTCCACCTCGCCGAGCTGGAGGTGCGCCAGCATTCCGCCGTCCACGCGAAAGTGCTGGCGGAGTGCCGCGCCGGCGGCGCCCTCAGCACGCAGGCCGAGGAAGTGCTCGAGGTCTTCCGCACGATCGCGCAGATCCAACGCCGCTTCGGACCGCGTGCCGCCGGGCGCTACATCGTGTCGTTCACACAGTCGGCGGCCGACCTCGCCGCCGTGCACGAGCTCGCCCGCTTCGCCGTCGGACCGGGCGCCACCGCGCCGGTGCTCGACGTCATCCCCCTGTTCGAGACGTTCGCCGACCTGCAGGCGGCGCCCGGGATCATGGCCGAGATCGTCGACCACCCCGACTTCGCGGCGCGGTTGGAGGCGACGGACCGCCGATTGGAGGTCATGCTCGGCTACTCCGACTCGTCGAAGGACGTCGGCCCGGTCGCCGCGAACCTCGCGCTCTACGAAGCGCAGGCGCTCATAGCCGCGTGGGCGCAGGATGCCGGCATCCATCTGACCCTCTTCCACGGACGCGGCGGCGCGCTCGGACGCGGCGGCGGACCGGCGAACTCGGCGATCCTGGCACAGCCCCCGCACTCGGTCGACGGCCGGTTCAAGCTCACCGAGCAGGGCGAAGTGATCTTCGCGCGCTACGGTGACCCGGCGATCGCCATGCGCCACATCGATCAGGTCGCCGCCGCCGTGCTCTTGGCGTCGGCCCCCTCGATCGAGCAGCGCAACCGCGCCGCCGCGGAGCGCTTCGCCCCCGTCGCGGCGACGATGGACACCGCGTCCCGCGAGCGGTTCTTCTCGCTCGTGAAGAACCCCGGGTTCGCGCAGTGGTTCGCCACGGTCACCCCGATGGAGGAGATCGGCCTGCTCGCTCTCGGCTCGCGCCCCGCCCGCCGTGGGCTCTCGGTGGAGTCGCTCGAAGATCTCCGCGCGATCCCGTGGGTATTCGCGTGGTCGCAGGCCCGCATCAACCTCGCCGGATGGTTCGGGCTCGGCACGGCGCTCGAGGCCGTCGGCGACGCCGATCTGCTGCGCAGCGCCTACGCGGAGTGGCCGCTCTTCCGCACCGTCATCGACAACGTCGGGATGAGCCTCGCCAAAGCCGACCCGCGCATCGCGCAGCGCTACCTCGACCTCGGCGACCGCGACGACCTCGCCGCGCTCGTGATGGACGAGATGCTCTTGACGCAGAACTGGGTGATCACCATCACCGGCGGCGACGGGCTCCTCGCGAACAAGCCCGTGCTCCAGCGTGCGGTGAAGATGCGCAGTCCCTACGTCGACGCGCTGTCGCTGCTGCAGTTGCGGGCGCTCCGCGTGCTCCGGTCGGGCGAGTCGGCCTCCGACGCCCCGCCCGAGTGGCAGCGCCTGCTGTTGCTGTCGGTCAGCGGCGTGGCCGCGGGCCTGCAGAACACCGGGTGAGCGTCAGTCGATCCGGCGGTCGTCGGCGTGGCGCGCGAGCGCGGCGCCGTAGCGCTCGGTGAGCTGCACCATGAGGTCGGGGGTCTCCCGGTCGAGGCCGAAGACGTAGCCCGGGAAGTCGAGCTCCTTCTGCAGCGCCCAGATCTCCTCGTGCCGGTCGGGTGAGAGCACCTGTGCGGGGTCCCCGACCGCGACCCAGCCGATCGGGACGACGGTGTCGGGCGCGAGCACGGTGCGCAGGTGCACGACCGCATTGATGCGCACTTCGCAGCGGGCGCCGATGCGCGCACCGTTGAAGACCCGCGTGCCGGTCGCGAGGAAGACTTCCTCGGCGATGGTGGCCCCCGACACGCTCGCCATCGGACCCACCAGCACGTGCGCGCCGATGTGGACGGGATGGGTCGCGCTGGCGCGGATGAGGGCGTTCTCCATCACGATCGCATCGCGCTCGAGGGTCACGGGTCCGCCTTCCGACGTGATGACGGCGCCGTGCAGCACCTGGCATCCCTCGGCGATCGTGACGTCGCCGGAGATCACGGCGGTCGCGGCGACGACGGCTCCGGGGTGGATGCGGGGCGCCGATCCGAGGTGCTCGAAGTGCATCGTTCCTCCTTGAGGTCAGCGTAGGCCGGGGGTGCCCGCCGCGTCGAGGGTGCCCCCGTGGATACAGTGGACGGGCACCCGTCACACCCGTCACACCCACAGAAGGACTCGCCGTGTCCCACGCCTCCACCCGGGTGTCGATGCTCACCCTGTCGACCTTCGTCATCGGGTCGATGGTGGGAGCGGGCGTCTTCTCGCTCCCCGGTGCCTTCGCCGCCGAGACGGGCGGTGCCGGTGCGCTCGTCTCCTGGGCGATCGCCGGCGCCGGCATGCTCATGCTCGCCCTCGTCTTCCAGACCCTCGCGGTGCGCAGGCCCGACCTGGATGCCGGGATCTACAGCTACGCGAAGGCGGGATTCGGACACTATCCCGGCTTCTTCGCCGCGTTCGGATACTGGGCGAGTGCGTGCGTGGGCAACGTCTTCTACTGGGTGTTCATCATGCAGACCCTCAGCGGCGTGTTCCCCGGCCTCGATGGGGGCGACACGGTGCTCGCCGTCGCCCTCAGCTCGGTCGGGCTGTGGCTGTTCTTCCTCCTCATCCGTCGCGGGGTGCGCGAGGCGGCGGCCGTCAACCGCGTCGTCAGCATCGCCAAGACCCTGCCAATCGTCGTCTTCGTCGTGCTGTGCGTGACGGTGTTCGATCCGGTGGTGTTCGCCGAGAACTGGACGGGGGGCTCCGGCGCCGCTCCCCTGTTCGACCAGATCCGGGCGACCCTGCTCGTCACGGTCTTCGTCTTCATAGGGGTCGAGGGCGCAAGCGCGAACTCGCGGCACGCCCGCGACCGCCGCGACGTCGGCCGCGCGACGCTGCTCGGATTCCTGAGCGTCCTCGCGGTCTTCGCCTCGGTCACGATGGTCTCCTACGGCGTGCTCCCCCGGAGCGAGATCGCCGCCCTCGACCAGCCGTCGATGGGCGGTGTGCTGAGTGTGGTGACCGAACGGCTCGGCCTCGGCGCCTGGGGCGGCGCCTTCGTCGGCGTCGCGCTCGTGGTCGCGGTGCTCGGCGCCTACCTCGCCTGGACCCTGATGGCCGCCGAGGTGCTGCTGATGGCGGCGAGATCGGGTGACCTGCCGCCCGCCCTCGCGCGCACCAACGCGAAGGACACGCCGGTCGGCGCGCTCGTGCTGTCGACCGCGCTCGTGCAGGTGCTGCTGGTGGTCGTGCTGTTCTCCGAGAACGCCTTCGACCTTGCGCTGGCGCTCACGAGCGCGCTGGTGCTGGTGCCCTTCTTGCTGTCGGCCGGCTACGCGCTGCGCCTCGCCGTCACCGGTCAGACGTACGCTCCGGGTGAGCGCGCCCGCCTCCGCGACGGCGTGGTCGGCGCACTCGCGACGGCGTACACCCTCTTCCTGCTGATCGCCGCCGGCGGCGAGTATCTGCTCATCTCGCTGCTCATCATCGTGCCGGGGTCGGCGCTCTACATCTCCGCGCGGCGCCGCGC
>JACEFY010000175.1 GCA_016807485.1 Stenotrophomonas maltophilia
GTCGTCACGAGGGTCTCGCGCGCCGTCAGCGACCCCCACGCGCCGAGCGCATCCGGCATCCACCCGAGCACCGCCCGGGCCGCCGCCGGGTTCGCCACGGGGTCGATGCCGCCGATCCGCAGCTCGCCGGCGTCCGGGGCGAGGAGCGACGCGAGCATGAGGAGGAGCGTGGTCTTGCCCGAGCCGTTGGGACCCACCAGCCCGGTGACGGCGCCTTCGCGCGCCTCCAGGGTGACGTCGCGCACCGCGTGGACGTGTCCGAACGAGCGGCGCACGCCGCGGGCGACGATGCCGCTCTCTGTCATGCCTTCACCCTAGGGGCGGCGCGCGCCGCGGCCCAGGACGACTCGGTGAACTGTCAGCGCACGGCGGGGACGATCGTCACGGCGTGCCGTGGAAGAACGCGACGCCGAGGTCGGCGTGATCGACGAACACCCCGTCGACGCCGGCGTCGCGGAGGATCTGCCACTCGCCCTCGTAGTCGCCGAACGCCGCCTTGTCGCGTCCGCGGCGGAACTGCGCGGTGAGGAACGCATTCTCCGGTCGGCATGTCCAGGTGAAGACCCGGAGGCCCCGCGCGTGCGCGTCGGCGACGACGGATGCCGGCTGTCCCACCCGGCCGAGCCGGTCGGGGTTGAGGATGCTGCGCTTGTCGACGCTGATGCCGTCGACGCGCCCACGGAGCCCGTCGAGCCCCGCCGGCAGCAGGAACGACCGGTACGTCGGAGCGGACTTGCCCTGCACCGCGACGAGGTCGGCCGGCTGCCCCGCGGCCTCGAGCAGGTAGACGTACGCCGCGCGCACACCGAGCTCCCGGAGCCGGGCGAGGATGCCCGACTCGAACGACTCGACGGTGAGGGGCCAGCGACCGCCGTCCCATCCGGCCGACCGGAGCTCCTCGGCGATGAGCCCCGCGTAGTCGAAGCCGAGGCCCGTGAGGTACGTGGCGTGCTTGATCTCGAGGACGACGCCGATCTCGCGGCCCTGGTCGAGGGCGGCCTGTGCGACCAGGTCGAGCACGTCGCGCAGGCGCAGGATGGGCTGCTCGCCGTCGAAGCTCGCGCTGCCGGGACGGAGCCGGGGCAGCCGCTCGCGGCAGCGGAGGGTGGCCAGCTCCGCCCAGGTGAAGTCTTCGGCGAACCACCCGCTCAGCTCCGCGCCGTCGACGGTCTTCGTCGTGCGGCGGTCGGCGAACTCGGGCCGGTCGGCGACGTCGGTCGTCGACCCGATCTCGGTGTCGTGGCGGACCACCAGCACCCCGTCGCGCGAGACGACGACGTCGGGCTCCACGGCATCCACCCCGAGCGCCAGCGCCAGGTCGTACGACGAGCGCGAGTGCTCCGGTCGGTAGCCCGGCGCGCCACGGTGCCCGATCACGAGGGGACGGCGGCGGGGCATGGGTCCAGAGTAGCCAGCACCGAGGGTTCCGACGTGCGCGCACACGGGCGTTCATGGCGTGCTCACAGCACGAGATCTGCCGCGCAGAACCGGCGTCCGATACGCTGGTATTCCGCAGATTTCCCCTGCGGCACCCTTCGCATTGGAGAGAGACCACCATGGCCTCGAGCAGCAACCCCGCTTTCAGCAACCCCGCGTTCCAGGAGCAGCGGCCCGGGCTGACCCCGCCGGCTGCCCAGACCCAGTTCGGCGCGTCGTCGGCTCAGTCGGTCGACGTCGCCCTGCAGGCGCAGATGGAGGGTGCGTACGCCGCCCCCGCCGCCGGCGCCGTCGAGACCGGCCGCATGACGGTGGAGGACACCGTCGTCAAGACGCTCTCCCTCTTCGGCATCCTGCTGGTCACCGCCGTCGTCGGCTGGATCTGGACGATGGCCGGCGTCACCCCCGACAACCCGACCGGCGTCTCGATCGCCCCGTGGATCATCGGCATGCTCGGCGGGTTCGTCCTGTCGATGGCCGTGATCTTCACGTCGCGCAAGAAGATCCGCCCCGCGCTGATCTTCGGCTACGCCGCGTTCGAGGGCCTCTTCATCGGTGGCATCTCGGCATACTTCGAGTACATCTGGCCCGGCATCGTGCTGCAGGCGACCATCGCCACGCTCTCGGTCGTCGGTGTCACCCTCGCCCTGTTCGCCAGCGGCAAGGTGCGCGCGTCGAAGAAGGCCACCAAGGTCTTCATGATCGCGATGATCGGCTACCTGGTGTTCTCGCTCATCAACGTCGTCATGATGATGTTCGGCGCGTTCCCGGCCGGCTCCGGCGGCGCGTTCGGCGCCCTCTCGGCCGTGAAGATCGCCGGCATCCCGCTCGGCGTCATCATCGGTGTCGTGGTCGTCATCATGGCCGCGTACTCGCTCGTGCTCGACTTCGACTCGATCCAGCAGGGCGTGCGCAACGGCGCCCCCCGCCAGTACGGCTGGCTCGGCGCCTTCGGCATCATGGTCACCGTCGTCTGGCTCTACATCGAGCTGCTGCGCATGATCGCGATCCTTCGCGGCAACAACTGACCCGCGCTCCTCGCGCTGCGAAGGCCCGTCCGGCTCCCGCCGGGCGGGCCTTCCGCATCCCCGGCCGCGGCGCGGCTATCGCAGTCTCCCCGCTCCTCTGCTCCGTATTCAGTCTCCTCAGCACGCGCCCGGCGCCGAATCCGCGTCATCCCGCGCCGGGCGCGCAGCGACAGGCACAAGGAGACTGAATACGGTCCGGGCAAGGCGAGCGAGAGGGCGATGACGGGCAGGCCCCGCGCGAGACGACGGATGCCGGGGCCGATCCGCAGATCGGGCCCCGGCATCCGGACGGCTCAGGCGGGAGTCACTCCCATTCGATGGTCCCCGGGGGCTTCGACGTCACGTCGAGCACCACGCGGTTGACCTCCCGCACCTCGTTGGTGATGCGGTTGGAGATCTTCGACAGCACGTCGTAGGGCAGGCGCGTCCAGTCGGCCGTCATCGCGTCTTCCGACGAGACCGGGCGCAGGACGATCGGGTGGCCGTAGGTGCGGCCGTCGCCCTGCACACCCACCGAGCGGACATCCGCCAGCAGCACGACGGGGCACTGCCAGATCTCGTCGTCCAGGCCCGCCTTGCTCAGCTCCTCGCGGGCGATGGCATCGGCATCCTGCAGAATCGCGAGACGGTCAGCGGTGACCTCACCCACGATCCGGATGCCGAGGCCGGGCCCCGGAAACGGCTGGCGGCCGACGATCTCGTGCGGCAGGCCCAGCTCGCGGCCGATCGCGCGGACCTCGTCCTTGAAGAGCGTCCGCAGCGGCTCGACGAGCTCGAACTGCAGATCTTCGGGCAGGCCGCCGACGTTGTGGTGGCTCTTGATGTTCGCGGTGCCGGTGCCGCCGCCCGACTCGACCACGTCGGGGTAGAGCGTCCCCTGCACCAGGAAGCGCATCGGGTCGCCCTCAGCGGCGGCTTCGGCGATGAGCTCCTGCTGCACCTTCTCGAACGCGCGGATGAACTCGCGGCCGATGATCTTGCGCTTCTGCTCCGGGTCGCTGACGCCGGCGAGCGCGTCCAGGAACGCCTCGCGGGCGTCGACGGTGATGAGGCGGACGCCGGTGGATGCCACGTAGTCGTTCTCGACCTGCTCGCGCTCGCCCTTGCGGAGGAGCCCGTGATCGATGAACACGGCGACGAGCTGATCGCCGACGGCCTCGTGCACGAGCGCGGTGGAGACGGCCGAGTCCACGCCGCCGGAGAGCGCCGACAGCACCCGGCCGGTGCCGACCTGCTCGCGGATGCGGGCGACCTGCTCGGCGATGACGTTGCCGCTGTTCCAGTCGGCGGGGAGCCCGGCCGCCTTGTGCAAGAAGTTCACGATGACGTCCTGGCCGTAGTCGGAGTGCTTCACCTCGGGATGCCACTGCACACCGTAGAAGCACGTCTCGGCGTTGCCGAAGGCCGCCACCGGGGTCGCCGCCGTCGAGGCGAGCACCTCGAATCCCTCCGGGGCGCGCGAGACCTGGTCGCCGTGGCTCATCCACACGTTCTGGTCGGCCGGCTGGCCGCCGAGTAGCACCCCGCCCGATCCTGTGACCGTGGCATCCGTCGCCCCGTACTCGCGCAGGCCCGTGTTGGCGACCTCGCCGCCGAGCTGCTGGGCCATCACCTGGAAGCCGTAGCAGATGCCGAGGGTCGGCACCCCGAGCTGCAGGATGCCGGGGTCGAGACTCGGCGCGCCCTCCTCGTAGACCGACGACGGGCCACCCGAGAGCACGAGGGCGACCGGGTCGCGCTCCGCGACCTCCGCCGCGGTCGCCGTGTGCGGGATGATCTCGCTGTAGACGCCCGCCTCGCGCACGCGCCGCGCGATGAGCTGGGCGTACTGCGCGCCGAAGTCGACGACGAGGACAGGGCGCTGATCGGTCTCGGTCTGAGTGGTCACCGGGTGCCTTCCGTGGCGGTGGCGGGAATGGGGGATGCCTCGTCGCGCTCACGCTGCGCGAGATAGGCGCGCACCTCGCGGGCGACGCGGGCTTCCATGAAGAACGACAGCAGCGGGACGATGCCGCCGAGCGCGAGCATGACGAAGCGCACGAAGCCCCAGCGCAGGAGGCTCCACACGCGGAAGCACGCGAACAGGTACACGACGTAGAACCAACCGTGCGCGATGAGGATGCCGAGCGACAGGTTCACGCCGTCGCCGGTCGACTCGTGGCCGGTGGCCGTCTCCACGACCGGGGCCAGCCAGAGGAAGCCTCCCGATCCGCCGAGGAACAGCTCATGCCCGAACGCGTACTTCACGATCATCTCGGTGCACAGCAGGAGCAGCCCGATACCGGTGATCACCGAGGCGATCTGGTAGAACTTCAGCGCTCCGCGGATCGCCGGGAAGGTGGCGAGTTTGGGCTGAGGCATGGCATCCAGTCTACCGACCCCCACGCGACACCCGTCGCGGCGCGGTCGCCCGTGACCGGTCGCCGGGTGCCTGCAAGAATCTCCCCACCGGCGACACATACCCGGTGACGACCCGTGCGCCGAGAGGGAGCCCCCATGCGCGATGACCGCCGATGGTTCACCGACGACGTCGCGTGCCATCTCACCGCCGTGTATCGCTACTTCGTCCGGCGGGCGCCGATGCAGGATGCCGACGACCTCACCGCCGACGTCTTCGCGACCGCGTGGCGCCGGCGCGACGACCTGCCGCGCGGCGCGGAGCTGCCGTGGCTCTACGCGACGGCGGGCCACGTCCTCTCGAACCACCGCCGCCGGGCGGCGACCCTCCCGCTGCACGCGCTGCCGGAGCTCTCCTCGCCCGATCATGCCGACCGCGCGGCGCGGAGCGACCGGCTGGCCCGTGCCCTGGGCCGGCTCCTCCCCCGCGATCGGGACATCCTGCTGCTCCACGCCTGGGA
>JACEFY010000176.1 GCA_016807485.1 Stenotrophomonas maltophilia
AAGAGGAAGGCCGAGAGCGCGATCCAGGCGATGAGGAACCCGCGGCGCGGGGCGCGGGAGGCGATGCGGAGGGCGAAGACGACGATGCCGAGGAGGGCGACGTACGCGAGCGGGTTGGCATTGCCGAAGAGACCCTGGATGCGGCCGCCGTCGAAGAGGTTGTCGCGGCTCCACATCTCGATCGGGTCGACGCCGCGCTCGGGGCGGCCGAAGCCGGGCATGATCGGGCCGCCCCAGATGAGCGACACCCAGAGCTCGAACAGCAGCGAGAGTCCCAGAATCCATTTGAGGGCCGAGGCGATCGAGCGCACGAGCTCGCGCCACGTGAGCACCGACCCGACGAACATGCCCTGCACCGTCGTGCTCAGCAGGAGCAGCACGGTCGTGACGCTCGCCTCCGGGTACGCGCTCCAGATGATCGACGCCGTCGCCCACACGACGTACCCCACGGCGAACCAGGGGAGGCGGCGCCATTGGACATCCGGCCGCAACACGAGCCACAGGATGATCGAGACGATGCCGGAGCCGTAGGCGACGACCGCCGTTCCGACGATGCCGAACACCATGAGCCACGACGTGCCCGCCAGCGCGGCGGCGATCACGAAGATGCACCAGCCCCGCAGCAGCAGGTGCCCGGTCTTCTCCCGGATCGGGGCGGCCGGGGGCGCCGAGATCGGGTGCATCGTGTGGACGGCCATGGTGTGATCAGGCTACCGCGCGATGGGCGGATGCCCCTGTTCTCTAGGCTGAGGACATGCTCCTTCCGATCTCGAACACGCCCCGCGACTACGCCTGGGGGTCGACCACCCTCATCGCCGCCCTGGAGGGGCGGGAACCGTCCGGTGGGCCCGAGGCAGAGTCGTGGTTCGGCGGTTACGCGGGCTCGCCGTCGGTCGTGGACGACGGCAGCGGACGCACCCTCGACGTCGCCCTGGCGGAAGCCGCCGAACCGGCGCTGCCCTATCTCCTGAAGCTGCTGGCGGCGGCATCCTCGCTGTCGATCCAGGCGCACCCCACGAAAGAGCAGGCGGTGGCCGGGTTCGCGCGCGACGAGGAGCGCGGGATCCCGCGGGATGCCGCGGAGCGCACGTACCGCGACGACAACCACAAGCCCGAGATCATCGTCGCGCTGAGCGACACGTTCCGCGCGCTGGTGGGGCTGCGCCCCCTCGCGGACACCCGCCGGCTCGTCGCCGCGCTCGGCGACGGCGCGGCGGTGCGCGCGCTCCTCGACCGGCTCGACGGCGACGATGCCCCCGCGGTGCTGCGCGACACCCTGTCGTGGGCACTCACGGGCGAGGCGCCGGTGGCCGACATCGCCGCAGCGATCGCCGAGGCGTCTTCGCCGGAGTTCACGGACGAGCTCGACGTCTACCGGCGCATCGCCGCCGACTTCCCGGGGGATGCCGGGCTGATCGTCGCGCTTCTGATGAACCTCGTCGTCCTCCGCCGCGGGGAGGCGGTGTTCGCCCCCGCCGGCGTGCTGCACGCCTACCAGGACGGACTCGGGGTCGAACTCATGGCCGCGAGCGACAACGTGCTGCGCGGCGGGCTGACCCCGAAGCACATCGACGTCGCCGAGCTGCTCGACGTCGTCGACACGACCCCGGGCGTGGTGTCGACGGTGGCCGCACACGCCGTCGCCCCGGGCGTCGAGGCGTTCGAGGTCCCCGTGCCCGACTTCGCGCTGAGCCGCGTGACCGTCGGGGGCCGTCCGATCGAGCGACCGCTGACGGGCGCCGCGATCGTCCTTGCCGTCGCGGGGGCGGTCGCGGTGGCGACGGCCGACGCCTCGGTCGCGTTGGTGCCCGGCCGCGCCGCCTATGTGTCGGCGGGCGAGCGCGCCGTGACCCTCACCGGCCCGGGCGAGGTCTTCGTCGCCGAGCCGGGCCTCCGCTGACGCCGCCGCGTGCCCTGAGTCGACTCGGGATGCCGCGACACGCCGCAGAAACGGTCAAAAGCTTCAATCCTCGCTTGAGGCTTTACGATCTGCGACTTGACCCGAGCGAATGACAAGGGTGTAATTATCCCAACACGCGCACCGGCGCGAGGGGAAAAGGTGGGGAGAGCGATATGACGGGTTACCGTTCCGGCGTTCCCGACAATTGGTTCGTCGACCCGGTCAACCTCGGTGTCCCCGGGGTGCGTCGGCCGGTTGAGGGCGAACTCGACAGCACGCTGTCGTGGCAGTCCGATGCGCTGTGCGCGCAGACCGACCCCGAGGCCTTCTTCCCCGAGAAGGGCGGATCGACCCGCGACGCCAAGCGTGTCTGCACGACGTGCGACGTCCGGGGGGAATGCCTCGAGTACGCGCTGAGCAACGACGAGCGCTTCGGCATCTGGGGCGGGCTCAGCGAGCGCGAGCGCCGCAAGCTCAAGCGCCGCGCCTGACCGCGACATCCGCCCTCCCCGAGCGCGGTGAACTCGGTGATCGATCTCAGGACTCGCGGGCGATGGGCGAGCCCGCGACCACCACGCGCCTAGGCTGACCACGTCATGCCCGCCAGAGTTCACGCGCTGCTGGTCGTGCGCCCGGACGGGCGCGTGCCCGCCGACCTCCATCTGCAGCGGACGCTCACTGCCCTCACCGCGCAGTCGCGTCCGCTCGACGCGCTGACCATCGTGCTGTGCGGCTCGGATGCCGCCCTCTCGCAGTTGGCCGCAGACTCGGGTGCGGAAGGTGTGATCACGGCCGACCGCCGCACGTCGTTCGCCGAGGCCGTCGCGATGGCCAGCCGGCGGATCGACGGCGACGCGGTGTGGCTGCTCGCGCAGGACACCGCTCCTGCTCCCGACGCCCTCGTCCGCCTCGCGGGCGCGCTGGAGACCGCGCCGTCCGTGGCCATCGCCGCGCCGAAGCTCGTGCGGTGGGACGACCATGCCCAGATCGTGTCGCTCGGGGCTTCGATGACCTCTCTCGGGCGGTCGGTGGTCTTCGCGGCCGGTGAGCTCGACCAGGGTCAGCACGATGCACGCGAAGACGTCATGGGCGCCGACGTCCGCGGACTCCTCGTGCGCGCCGCAGCCTGGCGCGAGCTCGACGGCATCGACGCGGCGCTCGCCGGCGCCGACGAAGGGCTCGACCTGGGTGTCCGCGCACGCCTCCGCGGCGATCGAGTCGCGCTCGTCCCGGGCGCGGTGGTCGCCGTCGCGGGCGACGGCGTGGCCGGCGAGCCCGCCTCGGCCGGGGCCTGGGGCCGCCGGGCCTACGCGACGCGCACCGCGCAGCTGCATCGCCGCCTCGTCTATGCGCCGCCCGCCGCCACGCCGCTCCACTGGCTGAGTCTCATGCCACTCGCGCTGCTGCGCACGGTCATGCACCTCCTGGGCAAGCGGCCCGGCCAGATCGCTCCGGAGTGGGCGGCGGCTGCGACCGGCGCCGTCCGCATCGGCTCCGTCGTGCGGGCGCGATCCGGCATCCGTCGCACCCGTCGGTCGGGATGGGCCGCCTTGGCGCCCCTACGTGTCACCTCCGCGGAGCTGCGCCAGCGGTTCGATCCCGACGCCGTCCGCACGGCGGGGCCGGGCCGGTCCGAGCTGCACTTCTTCGGCGGCGGGGGAGCCTGGGTCGTCCTGGCGTTCCTCGTGATCTCCGTCATCGCGTTCACCTCGCTGCTCGCCTGGCCCGTACTCGCCGGCGGAGCGCTCGCCCCGCTCCGGGCGACGGTCGCGCAGCTCTGGGCCGATGCCGCCGGCGGACCACGCGCCCTCGGGTGGGCGACGTCCGGCCCCGCAGATCCGTTCGCCGCGGTGATCGCCCTGCTCGGCTCGCTCTCGCCCGCCGCGCCGTCGCGGGCGCTCGTCGTGCTCTGGATCCTCGCACTGCCGTTCGCCGCCCTGGGCGGATGGTTCGCCACGACGCGCGTGAGCGAGCGCAGCATCGTACGGGCCGTCGGCGCGGTCGGATGGGCGCTCGCGCCGATGTTCCTCGCGGCGCTCGTCGAGGGGCGCCCGGCGGGCGTGCTCGTGCACCTCCTGCTTCCGTGGCTGCTGTTCACGGCCGCCACCGCTCACCGCTCGTGGAGTGCGGCGGGCGTCTCCTCGGTCCTTCTCGTCGGGGTTCTCGCGTCGGCGCCCTCGCTCGCGCCGGCCGCGGTGCTCCTCTGGGTCGTCGCGATCGTCCTCACCGCCGCGCTCCGTCACGGGGTCGGCGTCGGCCGTGTGATCTGGCTGCTCATCCCGAGCGCCGTGGTCTTCGCGCCGATGCTCTGGGAGCGGCTCCGCACGGGAGACCCGTGGTCGCTGCTGGCCGATCCCGGAGTGCCGCTCGGAGCCGAGCCGGGTGCCGACCTCGTCCGTCGCATGTTCCTCACCGCCGGCTTCCCCGGGACGGATGCCGGCGGCTGGGCGGCCGTGACGGCGTCGCCCGCCCTGTGGATCGCCCTGTCGGTGGTGCCGCTGGTCGTGCTGGCACTCGTCGCTCCGGCCGCGGGGCGCGTGGTCCCGGCATCCGTCCTGCTCGTCGTTGCCCTTGCTGGCCTCGCCACGGCGACCCTCGCGCTCGGCGTCGTGCTGAGCGCCGACGGGCCGGACGCGATCGGCATCTGGCCGGGCGCGGGGCTCAGCCTGTACTGGATCGGTCTCCTCGGCGCGGCGTTGACCACGCTGGACGCCTGGCGTGTGCTGGAGCGGGCCCGGGTGCCGCTGGCCGTGGTGCTCCTGCTCGTCTTCGCCGTCGTCGCGGCGCCCGCGATCTCGGCGACGATCCGCGGCACCTCGGCGTTGTCGGAGGGATCGGCGAGCACGCTGCCGGCCTACGTCGCCGCGGAGGGCCGCGGCGGCCTCGATCGGGCGACCTTCGTGATCACGCCGACGGCCGGCGGCGCGGTCGTCGACGTCGTGTGGGGTGACACGTCCGCGCTCGGCGGGCAGACGACTCTCCGCTCCGCGCGAACCTCGACGGATGCCGGCGACGCCGAGGCCGCACAGCTCGCCGCCGCGTTGATCGCCGACGCGGGCGGCGATGCCGTCGACCGCCTCGCGGCGCACGGTGTCGCCTACGTCATGCTCGGACGCGACGGATCCGCCTCGGAGGAGGCGGCGGACCTCCGCCTGCAGGCGGTCACCTCGCTCGACCAGCGCGACGATCTCGAGAAGGTCGGCGAGACGACGAAGGGCCTGCTGTGGCGCGTCGCGCCGGAGGTCACCGACCGGGTCACGCCGCCCGCCGCCCGCACCGACGCGGCCCGAGCGGCCGCGGTGCAGCTCGGGATCCTCGCGATCGCCCTGCTCCTGGCCGTGCCGACGCGCCGCTCGCTGTCCGACGCGCGCCGCTGGCCGCGGGTGGTCGGCATCGGGGGAGGGCGGCGTCGATGACGAA
>JACEFY010000177.1 GCA_016807485.1 Stenotrophomonas maltophilia
GTTTGTTGCGATCGGTTACCCGGGGTAGCGCTCGCCCGAGGGCGGCGATCGGCCCGAGGAAGGCCGATCCACGAGGAATCAGCCGTCCTCCGGCGGACCGCCTTCGCTGGGCACGCGGCGCGGGGGTCAGCCGTTCTGGCGCGGATCGGGATGCCGGGGCCCGGCCGACCCGGGTGCCTCGCGGGGGCGACGCGATCCGGTGGGGTCGTTGCGACGGCCCTCGCGGCCGGCCAGCGTGGGATCGGTGAAGAGCCAGGCCGGACGCGGCTCGACGATGGGACGGAAGATCCGTCTCACCGGCGCCGTCGCGAGGGCGAGCGCGATGACGACGGACAGGACGATGACCGCCGGCAGCCAGAACCACGTCGGCTCGGCGTTGCGGAGGACGCCGGTCTCTCGGAACGGATACAGCACGAACGAGTGCAGCAGATAGACGTACATCGTGTACTGGCCGAAGTGGGTCCACCAGTGGGTGCCGCGGGGTACGAGTGCGAAGAACGCCACGCTGAGCCCCAGCGCGATGAGCATGAGCGCGAGCCGCACACCGCCGGCCCACCACGCCGTGCCGCCGAGGGCCGAATAGCTCGCGTCGTAGAAGAGCCATTCGCGGAGGTTCACCGCGCGCCAGGTGTCGACGAAGAACCACGCGACCCACCCGGCGACGACGAACGTGGCGACGGCGGCGAGCCGCACCCACACCCGCTGCCGGCGGAGCAGGTCGAGCTTCTCCAGAATGCGGTGATGCCGCAGCCACCAGCCGAGGGTGAAGAAGGGGAGAAGGCCCAGCGTCCGCGACAGCGACAGGGTCGAATCGACGTTGGGCCAGTACCCGACGAGGACGGAGATCAGGATCGTCCACGCGAGCGGCCACCGGAGGAGCGCGAGGTAGGGCAGGACGAGCCGGAAGATCCCCAGTGCGAGCAGGAACCAGAGGGTCCACGAGGGTTGCGTGAAGTTCGGGTTCGCCTGCCCCTCGACGAGCCACTTCGTGAGGGTCCAGAGCCCCTCGAAGATGACGTACGGCACCACGATGTCGGTGAGCACGCGCGCCATCTGCCGGCGGCCGGGCGACTCCGACTTGGAGAAGTACCCCGAGATGAGCGCGAACGCGGGCATGTGGAACGCGTAGACGACCAGGTACAGGGCCAGGGCGATGTCGCTGTCGTAGGTGAGGCGCTGGATGGCGTGCCCGAGGACGACGAGCACGATGCACGCGAACCGGGCATTGTCCCAGAGGGGCACGCGGCGACGCGGGCGGGGCGCCGTGGCGGTCGTGCCGGTGGCGACCGGTCCAGTGCTCATGTCGCTCCGTCTGTCGGGGGTCTCAGCCTATCGAGGCCCGGCCGATCCGCGCGGCGGGACGCGGGGCGTGTAGCGTCGGCCACCCGAGGGTGTTTCGCCTCCGGCTGAGGAATCGAGGAACGATGAGCGCCGCAGAGCTGACCCTCGGAGTGATCGGGACGTCGCGCAAGCCCGACGAGCGCCGCGTGCCCCTCCACCCCGCGCACCTCGAGCACCTTCCCGCTCCGGAGCGCGCCCGGATGATCGTCGAGGAGGGCTACGGGGAGCGCTTCCGCTATTCCGATGCTGAGCTGGCCGGGCTCGTGGGACGCCTCGCGCCGCGCGCGGAGGTACTCGCCACGGCAGATGTCGTCCTCCTCCCCAAACCGCAGCATGCGGACCTCCTCGAGATGCGCGAGGGGCAGACGCTCTGGGGCTGGCCGCACCTGGTGCAGGACGAGCGGATGACGCAGCTCGCGATCGACAAGCGGCTGACGGTGATCGCCTTCGAGGCCATGCAGCTGTGGCGCGGCGACGGATCGTTCGGTCTGCACGTCTTCCACATCAACAACGAGATCGCCGGCTATGCCTCGGTGCTGCATGCTCTGCAGCTGTGCGGCACGACCGGCGACTACGGCCGGCGCCTGACCGCCACCGTCATCGGGTTCGGGGCCACGGCGCGCGGTGCGGTCACCGCGCTCCGCGCCCAGGGAGTGCATGACATCCGCGTGCTCACCAATCGGCGGACGGCAGCCGTCGCGGCACCCATCCACGCCGCGCAGATGATCCAGTTCGACCATGACGACGGTCCTTACCTCAGTGAGGTCATCACCGACGGCGGGCGCGTGGATCTGGCGCCGTTCCTCGCCGAGACCGACATCGTCGTCAATTGCACACTGCAGGATCCGAACCGGCCCCTTCTCTACCTGCGCGAATCCGATCTCGCCGCCTTCCGGGCGGGAAGCCTCATCATCGACGTGTCGTGCGACGAGGGCATGGCGTTCGAGTGGGCGCGCCCGACGACGTTCGCCGACCCGATGTTCACCGTCGGCGGCTCGATCGACTACTACGGCGTCGATCACAGCCCCTCGTATCTGTGGAACTCCGCGAGCTGGGAGATCAGCGAGGCTCTGCGGCGGTTCGTCCCGGTGGTGATGGCCGGGGAGATGGCATGGGACGGCAGCGAGACTGTGCGGCGCGCGATCGAGATCCGCGGCGGGACGGTCGAGAACCCGGCCATTCTGGACTTCCAGCAGCGCGCCGCCGCCTACCCGCATCCCCGGATCGACTGAGCGGGAATACCTCGGGGAGCATCGCGTTCCAGTAGAGTGCATGCAAATGCATGGAAAATGCGAGGAGTAATCGTGAGCGACATCAGCAGCCAGATGCAGTTCGGCATCTTCACCGTGAGCGACATCACCGAAGACCCGACCACCGGCCGGACGCCGAGCGAGGCCGAGCGCATCCGCGCGACCGTCGAGATCGCCAAGCACGCCGAAGACGTCGGCCTCGACGTGTTCGCACTGGGCGAGCACCACAATCCGCCCTTCTGGTCGTCGTCGCCCACGACGACGCTCGCGTACATCGCCGCGCAGACCGATCGCCTCGTTCTGTCTACGTCGACGACCCTCATCACGACGAACGACCCGGTGAAGATCGCCGAAGACTATGCGATGCTGCAGCACCTCTCCGGCGGCCGCATGGACCTCATGCTCGGCCGCGGCAACACCGGGCCGGTCTACCCGTGGTTCGGCAAGGACATCCGTCAAGGCCTGCCGCTGTCGATCGAGAACTACGCGCTCCTGCACAAGCTGTGGCACGAGGATGTCGTCGACTGGGAGGGCAAGTTCCGCACGCCGCTGCAGGGCTTCACCGCCACGCCGCGCCCGCTCGACGGTGTCGCACCGTTCGTCTGGCACGGGTCGATCCGCACCCCCGAGATCGCCGAGCAGGCCGCCTACTACGGCGACGGATTCTTCGCGAACAACATCTTCTGGCCCGCCGAGCACTACCAGCGGCTCATCGGCCTCTACCGTCAGCGCTGGGAGCACTACGGGCACGGCGCGCCCGAGACGGCGATCGTCGGCCTCGGCGGACAGGCGTTCATGGCCAAGAACTCGCAGGATGCCGTGACGCAGTTCCGCCCGTACTTCGACAACGCGCCGGTCTACGGTCACGGACCCTCGCTCGAGGACTTCAGCGAGATGACGCCGCTCACGGTCGGGTCGCCGCAGCAGGTCATCGACCGCTACGCCGGCATGCGCGAGCTCTACGGCGACTACCAGCGTCAGCTGTTCCTGATGGACCACGCGGGGCTCCCGCTGAAGACGGTGCTCGAGCAGCTCGACTTCCTCGGCGGCGAGGTCGTCCCCGCGCTCCGCAAGGAGTTCGCGACGGACCGGCCGAGCTCTGTGCCGGATGCGCCGACGCACGCCGCCCGGGTGGCCGCCGCCTACGGCGACGGCCCGTCCCGCCAGGCGACACCGCGGGCCAACCGCGGCGACAACCTCAGCGGCCCGTCGCCCTACGCCGACGCGCCGGCGCCCGCGGGTGCCGCGTTCGGACTCGCCGGGGGTGCACGATGACCGCCCGCCGCATCGCGGTCGTCTCCGCGGGGCTCTCCAACCCCTCGTCGACCCGGATGCTCGCCGACCGGCTCGCTGCGGCGACGCTCACCCAGCTCGCCGCCCAGGGTGTCGAGGCGACCGTGGACACGGTGGAGCTCCGCGACCTCGCCCACGACATCACCAACAACCTGCTGACGGGGTTCGCTCCGCCCGCGCTGGAGTCGGCCATCAACACCGTCGTGTCGGCCGACGCCGTCATCGCCGTCACGCCGATCTTCTCGACGAGCTACTCGGGACTGTTCAAGTCGTTCATCGACGTACTCGACCCGGACGCGCTCGCCGGCATGCCGGTGCTGCTCGGCGCCAATGCCGGGACGGCTCGACACTCCCTCGCGATCGACTACGCCATCCGTCCGCTCTTCACGTACCTGCATGCCGAGCCGGTGCCGACCGGCGTGTTCGCGGCGTCGAGTGACTGGGGGCGCGCGGCCGACGAGGTCGCCCCGCTCAGCGCGCGCGTCGAGCGAGGGGCGCGCGAGCTCGCCGCGGCGATCGCGCTGCGTGAACCCGCGGGAAGCAGCGACCCGTTCGACCCGGCGAACTATCTCGGCGAGGGACGCTCGTTCGGCCACCTGCTCGGCGGCCTGTCGGGGGAGTGACCGCCGAAGTCAGCGCGTCGCGCGCACCAGGTCGGCGAAGGCCGCGAACGGTGCGGCGGCGAGGGCGTTCGGTGTCCCCTCGGCCTCCGGATGCCACTGGACGGCGATGATCGGCGCAGTCGGGTGCTCGATCGCCTCGATCACTCCGTCGGCGGCGACCGCGGTCGCCACGAGCCCGTCGCCCAGGCGACCGATCGCCTGGTGGTGTCCCGACGCCACCGAGATCTCGTCGGCACCGATCTCCGCCCGCAGGCGTGACCCGGGCGCGACGCTCACCGCATGCCAGGTCCACTCCGGGCCGCCGCCGTCGGCCGCTCCCGGAGTGTGCCGGACCGCGCTCGGCGGCACGTCTTCGACGAGCGTTCCTCCGAAGGCGACGTTGAGCACCTGCAGCCCGCGGCACACCCCGAGGATCGGGATGCCGCGCTCCCGCGCCGCGGCCGTGATCTCGAGGTCGAGGGCGTCCTGTGCCGGGTTGACGTCGTAGGTCGGCGCTGTCGTGTCACCGCCGTAGCGGGCCGGGTCGACATCCCCGCCGCCGGGGAGCACGAGTCCGTCGAAGCCGGTCAGATCGGTGTCGCGCACCACGACGACGTCGAGGTCCTCGGCGCGCACCAGCTCGGCCACGTCGTCGAAGATCGCGTTCGCGAGCCCCACGCGGGCGTCGGCGCCGTCAGGATCGGAGAGACGTGCGGGAAGAGCGATCCGGAGAGCCATGTCTCCATCATCGCGCCTCTCGGGGCGGGGTCCCGCCGGCCCCCTCCTTCCAG
>JACEFY010000178.1 GCA_016807485.1 Stenotrophomonas maltophilia
TTCCCCCGGCGACGCCCGCGGGCCCCGTCACGACGTTGACGCAGGAGTGGATGCCGTGACTCAGGTACACGTAGAGGTGGCCGGGCTCGCCCCACATCGTGGCGTTGCGCGCGGTGGGGCCACTCCGGGCGTGCGACCCCGGGTCGGCCACCGGCCCGGTGCCCGCACCGTGGTAGGCCTCGACCTCCGTGATCCGCACGGCCACGGTCGCCCCGTCGGCGGTCACCTCCAGCACCCCACCCAGGAGCCCGGGGGCGACCTCGACCGGCAGCCCCCCGAGCGCCGCCCGGGTCGCGGGCACGAGCGTGCCGGTCGTCGGATCGGCGGGGCTGGTGACGCCTGCGGGAGCGCGGGAGCCATCACCTGCCGCAGCGGTCCGACGACCGGTACCCGGCGCGCCGCTCACGCGCGCGGCGGGGTCTGGCACCAGGAGACGTCGAACCCGGTCAGGGCGACCACCTCGACCCCGTCGTCGAGCGAGACGATGTGCGTCTGCACGCGCTCGGGAAGGGGCAGGAGGTAGCCGTCGTAGGGGTTGTCGACGACATCGGGCGCGATGAGGAAAGCGGCGTACCGCCCGCTCGGCGAGACGCAGGTCTCCATGAGCGTGTCGGCGGGGTCGACCGAGAACACCGGCCGGGCGGACCCGGCCGCATCGACCACGTCGACCGAGGTCGAGGTCACCGTGAAGCCGTCGAGCTGGGCGAGCACGCGCAGCGTCGAGCCGTCGACGAGCGGCGTGAGCGCATTGAGCTGCCCGAGGCTCGGGTCGGTCGCCGGGAGGGGTGTCTCCTCCGCTGTCGCGAGGTCGATCGCCACCGGCCCCTCCACGCGCTGGACGACGGCGACGGTCGAACCGCGGGCGATCCCCTCGATCGTGAGCGCGTTGCCGAGGGCAACCGGCTCACCGCCGGCGGACGAGGCCAGCGTGAGGGCGCCGTCGAAGGTGAGCATGAGGATGCTGTCGGTGCCCGGCACGAACCGCCAGTCGTCGACGCGGGAGTCTCCGCCGGGGCGCTCGATCGCCGTGGGCGGATCGCCCGCTTGCGCCTGACCCAGCGACGCGGTGAACAGTGCGCTCTCGCGCCCGCTGTCGGCGCTGATCGACGCGTCGGTGAAGGTGTACCCGATGAGGTTGCCGCGATCGGCGCTCTGGAGGTTCGACACGACGCCCTCTCCCGGCAGCGGCAGGTCGCGCTCATGGGTGCCGTCGAGGTCGGTGACCACCAGGTGCGAGTGGCCGTCGTCGTCGACCGTCGAGACCACCAGGTGGCTCGTGGTCGCCCGGAAGTCTTCGATGTGGTCGTGCGTGTAGACCGGCTGGGCTGCGTCGCCCACGAGGTCGCTGCGGAAGATCGTGTCGCCGGCCGGGCTGCGGCCGAGCAGGAAGACATCGAGACCGGGGGTCGTGAACGACTCCTCGATGGTCGAGGAAGGTCCCCCGCCGATCCCCATGACGCCGCTGACGGTGACGGTGTAGTCGGTCGCGTCCCAGAGCGGGAGGGCGAAGCGGATGCCGACGCTCCGCCCCGATGTGTCGACCGTGAAGTCGGCGGCGGGGGTGATCGTCACCTGCGCGGGGGTGATCTCCTGCAGCGACTGGGTCGTGGTGAGGATGATGCGCGACCCGGATGCCGCGACCGCCGCCGCAGGGTCGATCTGCACCGCGGTGACGCGCGGGCCTTGCGCGACGGAGAGCGCCGCTCCCCCGAGCCCGAGCACCGCGAGCACCGCGATGACCGCGGTGAGGCTCACGACGAACGCGCGCGAGCGCCGGCGACGCGCGGCAGCGCGACGCGGGCCGTCAGTACTCATAGGGATCCTTCGGCTGGTCGACGACATCGACGGATGCCGCCTCGACCTGCAGTCGCCCGTCGACGTCGCGGATGGTGCCGGTCACCGTGACCCAGGTGCCCGTGCCCGGGGCACCCGACACCGTGATCGGCACGCTCGCCGGTTGGGCGTCGATGACGCAGTGCGTGATGATGAGCCGCGTCAGTGCGAAGCCGTCGTCGCCGGGGGTGACGAACCCGGTGAGAGTCACCTCGTCGCCGTCGAAGGCTTCGGGATTGGTCGCCGTGGCGAAGACGCTCGCCCACTCGCCCACACCGAATGCGGCGGTGTCGCCCGTGGCGGCCAACGCGATCGTGTCGGCACCCTGGAAGAGCGGTGCGGCGCCGGTGTCGCGCGACATCGCGAGCTCGGCCGAGAGCGTCGCAGGCGGGGTGAGGACGATCGCGAGCGCCGTCCCGGTCGCGAGGATCCCGCCGGTGACGGTCGCCGCCGTCCCCCAGGCGCTGCCGCCCGCGTGCGCGTGATCGTGATCGTGGCCCTCGCCGTGATCGTGCCCGTGGTCGTCTTCGGCGCCGAGCGGCAGCGCGAAGCTCGCGATCGTGCCGACGAGCGCGATCACCGCCATCGTGACGGCGAACCACGCCGATTCGGGGTTGATGTAGAGCCCGAGCTGCCCGGACAGGGTGAGCGCGATGGTCACGGCGGCGAGCGCGGCGGCGAGGCCGACGCCCAGGAGGCGCGCGCCGAGGCGCGGCAGCATCCGTCCGCTGCGCTCAGAACCCACGGCGTGCTCAGAACCCACTGCGTGCTCAGACAAGGAGGTTCACCGCCCCGCCGATCACGATGGCGGACAGCACGACGATCACGACGAGTCCGGCCAGCACCTTCGTGCGGAAGGTCGTGCGCAGGAGCGCGAGCATCTTGACGTCGACGAGCGGGCCGACGAGGAGGAACGCGACGATCGAGCCCGGCGTGAAGGTCGAGGCGAACGACAGCGCGAAGAACGAGTCGACGTTCGAGCAGATCGAGACGATCATCGCGAGCGCGATCATGGCGATGATCGACAGCGCGGGGTTCGACCCGATGGCCAGGAGCGCATCGCGCGGGATGAGCACCTGCACGGCCCCGGCGAGCGCCGATCCGATCACGAGGGCCGGCATGACGGCGCGGAGCTCGACGACGAACTGGGCGAGGCTGAGGCGGCCCTTGCCGCCGGTCTCTTCCGGGACGATCGCGCAGGTGGCGCGGAAACGGTCGGTGAGCAGGCCGTCGGGGTCGGGATGCCGGCTGTACAGCCAGCCGATGAGGTTCGCGATCGCGTAGCCGCCGAGGAGGCGGGCGATGAGGATGCCGTCGTCGAACCCGAACGCCTGGTGCGTCGTGATGATGACGATCGGGTTCACGATCGGAGCGGCGATGAGGAAGGTGAGGGTCTCGGGCACGCTGAACCCGCGCATGAGGAGTCCGCGGGCGAACGGCACGTTGCCGCACTCGCACACCGGGATCAGCATGCCGAGGAGCGAGAGCACGGCTCGGCGCCCCCAGGCGTTCCGCGGCATCCACCGTTCGATGACGCCCGGCGGCACCCACACCTGGACGACGATCGAGAGGAGGACGCCCAGCACGACGAACGGGAGCGACTCGATCAGGACGCTGATCGACAGGGTCAGCCCGTCTTGCGCGCGGGTCGGCAGGGTCGGACCCGGGGTGAGGAGCGAGACGGCGACGAGGCCGATCACGACGAGCGCGCCGACGGCGAGGAGCGCGGCGGGCGGCCCGGGCCGGCGCGAGGGGGCGCCGGCGCGCAGAGCGGTCGCGCCCGTGCGCGTGCCGGTCACGCGGCCGCCGAGCAGGCCGCGCACAGCCCGAAGATGTCGACGACGTGCTCTGCCTGGGTGAAGCCGTGCTGGGCGGCGGTGCGCTGCGCCCACTGCTCGACGTCGGTCGCGGCGATCTCGACCGTCGTGCCGCAGGACCGGCAGATGAGATGGTGGTGGTGTCCCGTGCTCGCGCACGCGCGGTAGATGGCCTCGCCGTCGGGCGACTGCAGCTGGTCGGCTTCACCGCTCGCGGCGAGCGTCGCCAGCGCCCGGTAGACCGTCGCCAGCCCGATGCCGGTGTTCTCGTCGCGGAGGGCGGCGTGCAGATCCTGCGCCGAGACGAATCCCGGGTTCTCCGTCAGCGCCGCGCGCACGCGGTCGCGCTGCCATGTGTTGCGCTGGACCATGGCCGGAATCCTACTCGTGGGGGTTTGGAGGTGGCTGGGTGAGCCGGCGTCGCCGGGCCGGACGGTCAGCTGCGGGTGACGCGGCCCCGGCGCGCGCCCACCAGGCGGCAGACGAGGTAGACGACGAACGAGATGGTGGTGATGTACGGGCTCACCGGCAGGGTCCCCATGACGGCCAGCAGGATGCCGCCGACCGCCGAGACCACGCCGAACACCGCCGCCAGCAGCGGCACCGAAACGGGACCGGACGCGACCCGCATGGCGGCCGCGGCGGGGGTCACCAGGAGCGCCAGCACGAGGAGGGCTCCGATGATGTGTACCGCGACGGCGACGGCGAGACCGAGGAGCAGCATGAAGCCGAGCGAGACCGCGACGGTCGGGACGCCGCGGGCGGCGGCGGCCTGCGGGTCGAGCGAGTCGAAGCGCAGCGGGCGCCAGACGAGGAGCAGCGCGATGATCACGAACGCGGAGATGCCGATGAGCCAGCCCAGCTGGGCGTTCTGCACCGACACGATCTGCCCGGTGAGCAGGCTGAAGCGGCCGGCCGAGCGTCCGTTGTAGAGCGAGAGGAACAGGATGCCGAGCCCCAACCCGAACGGCATGAGCACGCCGATGATGGAGTTGCGGTCGCGGGCGCGGGCGCCGAGCCAGCCGATGAGACCGGCGGCGACGAGTGAGCCGACGATCGAGCCACCGACGACGTCGGCGCCGATGAGGAGGGCGGCGGCCGCGCCCGCGAAGGAGAGTTCGCTGATGCCGTGCACCGCGAAGGCCATGTCGCGCTGCATGACGAAGACGCCGATGAGTCCGCCGACGAGGCCGAGAATGGCGCCGGCCCAGAGCGAGTTCTGCACGAGCGCGAGAATGTCGCCGTAGTCGGCGAGGCCCCCGAACATCGCGTCGCCGATGTCGCTCCAGCTCATGCGTGGTCCTCGTGGTGGTGGTGATGCGAGTCTTCGGCGTCGGGCGCGCCGACCACGACGAGACGGCCACCCGCCCGGAGCACGAAGACGGGCGCTCCGTACAGATCGCTCAGCACCTCGGAGGTGAGCACCTCGTGGGGTGCCCCGAGCGTGAACCGCCCGTTCGCGAGATACAGGATGCGGTCGACCTTCTCCAGCACCGGATTGACGTCGTGGGTGACCAGCAACACGCCCGCGCCGCTGCGGCGGTGGTCGTCGATCAGGCGCACGACGTCCTGCTGGTTGGCGAGGTCGAGGCTCGTGAGCGGCTCGTCGCACAGGAGGAGGCGCGG
>JACEFY010000179.1 GCA_016807485.1 Stenotrophomonas maltophilia
TGGGTGCGGTGGTCGCGGTGGCGATCATCCTCGCGATCTTCGCGCGCTCACGCCGGAACGCGGTGGATGCCGGCAACGCCATGAGCGAGGTCGCCGATTCGGGGCTCGCCGTCAAGGTACCGCGCAAGGCCCCGCCCACGCGTCGCCAGCGGGCGATCGAGCGCGCCGAGAAGGCCGCGAAGAAGGCCGAAGCGCGGCGGAAGGACACGAAGTGATCGACTGGCTCGCCTTCCTCCAGGTGTTCGCGGCCGCCCTCGCCGGGGCGATGCTGATCGTCGGGTTCTACGCCATCGGGCTCCGTCTCCTCGTCCGGGCGGGCCGCTCGCCGGTGGTGGCACCCGCCGAGTTCACCGATGCCATCACGGTGATCACCGAGAAGGAAGCGCGGCGCGCGACGAAGGCCGCCGCGAAGGCGGCGCGGAAGAGCCCGCTCACCGAGGCGCAGAAGCGCCTCGCGCTCGTCGGCGCCTACGCGTCGTTCGCCGTGTGCGCCCTGGCGGTGCTCGGCGGCCTCACGCTCATCGTCATCCACTGAGCGTCGGACCCCGGCCGTAGGCTGGCCGCATGGATCTTCCGCAGTTCGGTCGTTCCGCGCCCGCCCGGCGCACGATCGTGCACATCTCCGACACGCATCTCCTAGATGGCGGGCGCCTGCTGGGAGGCCGCTACGACACAGCGGGCAACCTCGTGCGCACTCTCGACGCGGTCGAGCGTCTCGGCGTGCGCCCCGACGCGATCGTGTTCACCGGCGACCTCACCGACCTCGGCGAGCCGGGCGCCTACAGTGCGCTCCGCGCCGCCGTCGAGCCCGTGGCCGCCCGGCTCGGGGCGCCGATCGTGTGGGTCGCGGGCAACCACGACGAACGTCCGGCGCTGCGGGCGGGGCTGCTCGACGGCGCGCCGTCGGAAGATCCGGTGACGGGCGTGTGGGATCTCGGCGGGCTGCGGCTGATCGCCCTCGATTCCACCGTTCCCGGCTGGCACCACGGCGACCTCGAGGCCGCCCAGCTCGCGTGGCTCCGCGACATCCTGGCCGAGCCCGCGCCGCTCGGCACGATCCTCGCGCTGCACCATCCGCCGCTGCCCAGCCACATCCCCTTCTTCGACATCCTCGAACTGCGCAACCAAGACGAGTTCGCCCGTGCGATCGCCGGCACCGACGTCCGTGCGATCCTCGCCGGGCACCTGCACTACTCGACGAGCGGCACGTTCGCGGGCATCCCCGTGAGTGTGGCCTCGGCCACCTGCTACACGATGAACCTGCAGCGCGCCCCCGAGGAGGTCAACGGCATGGATGCCGGGCAGTCCTTCCACCTCGTCCACGTCTACGACGACACCGTCACCCACGCCGTGGTGCCCGTCGTCGAGGCGCCGACGGCCGACTTCTTCTCCGCGGAGTGGCTCCAGGAGATAGCGGCACGGAGTCCGGAGGAGCGCCTCGAGGCATTCTCCCGCAAACGCACTTGACTTCGAGCGCGCTCGAAGTTCTACCGTGGAGGGCATGACCCTCCTCCACGACGGACTGTCGATCGCCGACGCGGCTTCGGCGACCGGCGTCTCCACGCACACGCTGCGCTACTACGAACGCGCGTGCCTGATGCTGCGCCCGATCGATCGTGCCTCGTCCTCGCATCGCCGCTATTCAGACGCCGACATCGGCTGGGTCCACTTCCTCACTCGGCTCCGCTGGACCGGCATGCCGATCGCCGTCATGCGTCGGTACACCGAGCTCGTGCGGGAGGGCGAGGCGACCGTCGCGGAGCGGCACGAGCTGCTCATCCGGCACCGGGAGACGGTGCGACGCCAGCTGGGGGAGATCACCGCGAGCCTGGCAGCCATCGACCTCAAGATCGACATCTACGAAAAGGAGATCTCACACTCATGAAGAACATCACCCTCGGCGCCGGCACAGCCGCGCCCCTCGAGGTCGGTCGTCTCGGTCTCGGTCTCATGGGCATCAGCGCGTTCTACACCGGCGCGGGGTCGGACGATGCGGGTGGGGCGCGCACGATCCTCGGCGCCCTCGACCGCGGTGTCACCCTCCTCGACACGGCGGAGATCTACGGCCCGTACACGAACGAGGAGCTCCTCGGCCGCACGCTCGAAGAGTCCGGCCGTCGGGACGAGGCCGTCATCGCGACGAAGTTCGGCACCATCCGTCATCGCGGTGACGGCGGGCGCGGGCTCGACGGGTCGCCCGAGAACGTCCGTCTCTCCGTGGAAGGGTCGTTGCGCCGACTGCGGACGGACCGCATCGATCTCTACTACCAGCATCGGATGGATCCGGGCACGCCGATCGAGGACACGGTGGGCGCTCTGGCCGAGCTCATCGCGGAGGGCAAGATCCGCGGCTACGGCCTGTCCGAGGCCGCCGTCTCGACGATCCGCCGCGCCCACGCCGTGCACCCGGTGACCGCCGTCCAGACGGAATACTCCCTGTGGTCGCGCGATCCCGAGCAGGAGCTCCTTCCTGTGCTCCGGGAACTCGGCATCGGATTCGTGCCGTACTCACCCCTCGGCCGGGGGTTCCTCACGGGCGCCATCCGTTCACTCGATGTGCTCGACGAGAGCGACTTCCGCCGCTCCAATCCGCGTTTCGAGGGCGATGCCTTGGCTGCCAACCTCGCGATCGTGGACAACATCGAGAAGGTCGCCGCCGAGGTCGGCGCGACGTCCGCCCAGGTCGTGCTCGCGTGGCTGCTCGCGCAGGGAGACGACATCGCGCCCATCCCCGGTACGCGGAAACTCACCCGACTGGAGGAGAACATCGGAGCGGATGCCGTGGTCCTCACGCCCGCGCAGCTCGACGCGCTCGGGGCGGTGGGCACGCCCGTGGGCGACCGCTACGCCGACATGACGCCGATCGATCGCTGAGGCCGGACCGAGGTCGTCACCCGCGGGAGCGTCGCCCGCGGGGAAGGGTCTCCGCGCCGCGTTGTACGCCGTGTACAGCACGTGCGCGGAGGCCGCGGACTAGGCTCGGAGGCATCCTCATCCGCACCGTGACCCACAAGGACACCGCCATGGCACTGGACGCAACGACGCGTACCGAAACCGATTCCCTCGGCTCCCTCGAGATCCCCGCCGATGCCTACTGGGGCATCCACACCGCACGGGCGCTGGAGAACTTCCCCATCTCGATGCGGCCGATCTCGGTCTACCGCGACCTCGTCAACGCCCTCGCGATGGTCAAGCAGGCATCGGCCCGCGCGAACCTGGAGATCGGTGTGCTCGATCCGGAGAAGGCCGATCTCATCGACCGCGCCGCGCAGCGTGTCATCGACGGGGAGTTCCACGATCAGTTCGTGGTCGGCGTCGTCCAGGGTGGCGCCGGCACGTCGACGAACATGAACGCGAACGAAGTGATCACCAACGTCGCGCTCGAGATGGCCGGCCGCCCGAAAGGCGACTACGCCTTCCTCTCGCCGATCGACCACACGAACCGGTCGCAGTCGACAAACGATGTGTACCCGACCGCCGTGAAGGTCGGCCTGAGCCTCGATCTCAAGACCCTCCTGGAGGAGCTCGACCTCCTGCGGCAGTCGTTCCTCGCGAAAGCGGTGGAGTTCCACGACATCCTGAAGATAGGGCGCACGCAGCTGCAGGACGCCGTCCCCATGACCCTCGGCCAGGAGTTCCACGGCTTCGCGACGACGTTGGGCTACGACCACCAGCGTCTGACGGAGAACGCGAACCTGCTCTTCGAGATCAACATGGGCGCGACCGCGATCGGCACCGGCATCACGACGCATCCCGACTACTCGGAGGCCGTGCTGCGCCACCTGCGCGAGATCACCGGGCTCGACCTCGAGACGGCGGTGGACCTGGTGGAGGCCACGAGCGACACCGGCTCGTTCATGTCGTTCTCGTCGACGCTCAAGCGCAACGCGATCAAGCTGTCGAAGATCGCCAACGACCTGCGGCTGCTCTCCAGCGGGCCGCAGGCGGGGTTCGGCGAGATCAACCTCCCCGCCCGCCAGGCCGGATCGAGCATCATGCCCGGAAAGGTCAACCCGGTCGTCCCGGAGGTCGTCAACCAGGTCGCCTTCGCCGTCGCCGGCTCCGACCTCACGGTCACGATGGCCGTCGAAGGCGGTCAGCTGCAGCTCAACGCCTTCGAGCCGATCATCGCGCACTCGATCTTCCAGTCGATCACGTGGATGCGGCGCGCGATGCGCACGTTCCGGGTGAACTGCGTCGATGGCATCACCGCGAACCGCGAGCGCCTGGGTGCGATGGTGGGCTCGTCGGTCGGCGTCGTGACCGCGCTGACCCCGTTCATCGGCTATGCGGCATCCGCGGCGCTCGCGAAGACCGCCCTCCTCACGCACCGCAACGTGGGTGATCTCGTCGTGGAGGCGGGGCTCATGTCGCGCGACGAGGTCGACAAGCAGCTGTCACCCGCCCGGCTCTCGGGTCTGGAAGCGGTGACGCAGGCCATCCCGATCATCCAGCCGGCCGAGAACCTCGTCGAGGGCTGACGGCGCGGAGGCTGGCATCCGCGCGCCGGTCCGACTAGCGTCGGAGGTCGGCGCGCCGAGCGCCTGCACACGACACGGAGGCCCTCATGACCGATCCGAACACCCCTGCACCCGGCGCCCAGCCGCCGGCCGAACCGCCCGTCTACACCGCCCCGGCGGCCGACCCGGCCTACACGCCTCCGGCGGCTCCGCCCGCGGCACCCCCGGTGGCTCCGCCCGCCTACGGCGAGTACGCGGCCGCTCCGCCCGCGGCGCCGGCCTACAGCGACCCGGGATACGCGGCGGCGCGGTCGTACCCGGCCGGGTACCCCGAGCCGGCTGCGCCCGGCCGCACGCTCGGCATCGTGGCGCTGGTGCTCGCGATCGTCCCGATCGGGCTGCAGATCGTCGGGCTCATCCTCGGCATCGTCGCGCTCGTGCAGAGCCGCAAGGCGGGGCGGAAGAACGGCATCGCCCTCGCCGCGATCATCGTCAGCGCCGTCCTCATCGTGCTGACGATCCTCGGCATCATCCTGGCGGTCGTCCTCTTCAACGCCGCCGGCGGCGCCGACCTCGTCAACCAGGTCGCTCAGTGCCAGGCCGACCCGACCGGGTCGGTCGTCTTCAACGGCGTCACGATCAGCTGCCAGGAACTGCTGGAGCAGTCGAACCGCTGAGCGGCTCGCCGCGCCCTCAGTCGAG
>JACEFY010000018.1 GCA_016807485.1 Stenotrophomonas maltophilia
GCGTGGGCGACGATGGCGCGGCTCGCCGAGCTCGGCATCCTGGCCGGCCCGGGCCACTTCTACGGCGATCACTTCCCCGAGCACGTGCGGTTCTCGCTGACGGCAAGCGACGAGCGCATCGCCGAAGCGGCACGCCGACTGGCGGATTCGTCGGCATCCTCCTAAGCAATGCGCCATCCTTTGGCGCCGATCGGAGTAGGTCCGGGCGGCGGCTAGGCTGTAAGGACCCTTAGAGAACGCCAGGAGGCTTCGTGAGCGACACGGGAAACCCCCAGACGGCCACTGTCACCGTCGGTGACAGGACGGCGGAGCTGCCGATCCTGGCCGGTACCGGAGGGGTCCCGAGCGTCGACTTCTCGACCTTCACCAAACAGACCGGGCACACGAGCCTCGACTACGGCTTCGTCAACACGGCGGCGACCAAGTCGGCCATCACCTACATCGACGGTGACCAGGGCATCCTCCGCTACCGCGGGTACCCGATCGAGCAGCTCGCGAAGAACAGCACCTACCTCGAGGTCGCGTGGCTGCTGCTCTACGGCGAGTTGCCGACCGCCGACCAGCTGGGGGAGTGGGACGAGAAGATCCGTCACCACACGCTGCTGCACGAAGACCTGAAACGCTTCTTCTCCTCGCTGCCGCACACGGCGCACCCCATGTCGGTGCTGTCGGCGGCCACCGCGGCGCTCTCGACCTACTACGAGGGGCAGTCCGACCCGAACAACCCCGAGCACGTCGAGCTCAACACGATCCGCCTGCTGGCCAAGCTGCCGGTCATCGCGGCATACGCGCACAAGAAGTCGATCGGCCAGGCGTTCCTGTATCCCGACAACTCGCTGAGCTTCGTCGACAACTTCCTGAAGCTCAACTTCGGCAACCTGGCCGAGCTCTACACGGTCAACCCCGTCACCTCGCGCGCGCTCGAGCGGCTGCTCATCCTCCACGAAGACCACGAGCAGAACGCGTCGACGTCGACCGTGCGTCTGGTCGGGTCGACCGGCGCCAACCAGTTCTCGTCGATCTCCGCCGGCATCAACGCGCTGTACGGCCCGCTGCACGGCGGTGCCAACGAGGCTGTGCTCGACATGCTCGCGCGCATCCGTGACTCCGGCGAGAGCGTCGAGCGCTTCGTCGAGCGGGTGAAGAACAAGGAGGACGGGGTGAAGCTCATGGGCTTCGGGCACCGCGTCTACAAGAACTTCGACCCGCGCGCGAAGCTCGTCAAGGAATCGGCCGACGAGGTGCTCGCCGAACTCGGCGTGCACGACCCGCTGCTCGACCTCGCGAAGGAGCTCGAAGAGGTCGCGCTGAGCGACGACTACTTCAAGGAGCGTCGCCTCTACCCGAACGTCGACTTCTACACCGGCGTCATCTACAAGGCGATGGGCTTCCCCACGCGCATGTTCACGCCGCTGTTCGCGATCGGCCGGCTGCCGGGATGGCTCGCGCACTGGACCGAGATGCAGAACGACCCGCAGACGAAGATCGGCCGCCCGCAGCAGCTGTACACCGGCTCGGGCGCGCGCGACTACCCCGGCGCACGCTGACCGGCCCATGCCGCGCCTGCTCGTCCGCGCGCCCTCGCCCCGACTGGCGGACGGCGAGCTGACGCACCTCGACCGGAAGCCGGTGGATGCCGCGCTCGCGCACCGGCAGTGGGTCGACTACGTCGATGTCTTCCGTGCCCGCGGGTGGGACATCGTCGAGATCGCCCCCGCGCACGAGCAGCCCGACGGCGTGTTCGTGGAGGACGCCGCGATCGTCTTCGACGACGTGATCGTGCTGTGCCGGGCCGGGGCGCCTTCGCGCCGCGGGGAGGCTCCCACGGTGCGGGTCGCAGCGGCGGAGCTCGGGATGGAGCGCGCCGAGATCGTCGCGCCGGGCACCCTCGACGGCGGCGATGTGCTGAAGGTCGGGCGCTCCGTCTACGTCGGCGCATCGTCGCGGACCAACGCGGCGGGCCTCGCACAGCTGCGGGCGCTCCTTACACCCCGCGGCTGGAACGTGGTCGAGATCCCGGTGAGCCGCGTGCTGCACCTGAAGTCCGGCGTGACCGCGCTGCCCGACGGGACGGTCATCGGCTACGCACCGCTCGTCGATGACGCGAGCCTCTTCCCGGACTTCCTCGCGATCCCGGAGGAGCACGGCACCGCCGTCGTCGTCCTCGACGAACGCACCGTCGTGATGTCCTCGGATGCTCCCGCCACGGCGGAGGTCTACCGCGCCCGCGGGCTCGAGGTCGTCACGGTCGATGTATCGGAGTTCGAGAAGCTCGAAGGATGCGTCACGTGTCTGTCGGTGCGGATCCGGGACTGAGCGTCGACGCGTAGTCGGGCACGAGGTTCTGCGCCTCGCGCGGGGGCCGCTCGTATCCGCCCGACGGCGGTCGCGGTGGGATGTCGAGCGGCGCGCGTTCGACGAGGGTGTACGGGACCTGCGAGAGCAGATGGTGGATCATGTTGATGCGCCCACGGCGCTTGTCTTCGTTGTCGACCTCGTACCACCGGGCCTCGGGGATGTCGGTGTGTACGAACATGGTGTCCTTCGCCCGCGAATAGTCCTCCCACTTCGTGATCGACAGGATGTCGTTGGGGGAGAGCTTCCACCGCCGCATCGGATCGTCGTTGCGTGAGCGGAACCGCTTCTCCTGCTCGATGTCTGAGACGCTGAACCAGTACTTCAGCAGGATGATGCCCTCTTCCACCAGCATCCGCTCGAAGATCGGCGCCTGATGCAGGAACCGGTGGTACTCGGCGCCCGTGCAGTACCCCATCACGTGCTCGACACCGGCGCGGTTGTACCAGGAGCGGTCCATCAGCACGATCTCGCCCGCCGCGGGAAGGTGCGCGATGTAGCGCTGGAAGTACCACTCGGTCTTCTCGCGCTCGGTCGGCGTGGGCAAGGCGACGACCTTCGTCACCCGCGAGTTGAGGTACTGGGTGACGCGACCGATCGTCGAGCCCTTCCCGGCGGCGTCGCGGCCCTCGAAGAGCACCACGACCCGGGCGCCGCTCTCCTGCACCCACGCCTGCATGTCGACGAGCTGCGCCTGCAGCTTCTTGATCTCCCGCTCGTACAACTTCTTCGGCATGCGCTTGCTCATGCCCCGAGCGTAGACCCCGGTGCGCTCTGGCCCGCCGGGCCGGGCGGGCGATATGGTGACTCCGGGCCGACGCGAGCGGAGATGACCCATGTGGAATGCGACCACCGATCCCCTCGGAACACTCTGGTTGTCGGCCCTCGTGGCCGCCGTGCCCATCCTGGTATTCCTCCTCGCACTCGTGGTGCTGCGCCTGAAGGGCCTGTGGGCGGGCCTCCTCGCGCTCGGCGCCCAAGTGCTCGTCGCGCTGTGGGCGTTCCGGATGCCGGCGGAGCACGTCGCCGGAGCGGGTCTGCTCGGATTCCTCACGGCGCTCTGGCCGATCGCCTACATCATCGTGATGGCCGTCTGGCTGTACAAGGTCGCGGTCGCGAGTGGACGGTTCGATGTGGTGCGGGCGTCGATCGCGGGGATCTCGCCCGATCAGCGCATCCAGGTGCTGCTCATCAGCTTCGCCTTCGGCGCCTTCCTGGAGGGCGCCGCCGGCTTCGGGGTGCCCATCGCCATCTGCGCGGCGCTCCTCGTGCAGCTCGGATTCCGCCCCGTGAAGGCCGCCATGATCTCCCTCGTCGCCAACGCGGGGGCGGGGGCGTACGGCGCCATCGGGATCCCGGTGATCGTCGGTGCGCAGGTCAGCGGGATCGACGTGCACGAACTCTCGCGGGCGATGGTGCTCATCCTGCAGCCGCTGACGCTGCTCATCCCGTTCCTCCTCGTGGTGATCCTCGACGGCTGGAAGGGCCTCCGCGAGACGTGGCCGGCCACGCTGCTCGTGACCGTCGTGTTCAGCGGCATCCAGGCGGGGGTGCTGTGGTTCCTCGGGCCCGAGCTCGCGGACCTCGGCGCGGGGCTCGGGGCGATGGTGGCGCTCTTCCTCCTCGGCCGGGTATGGCAGCCGCGCCGCATCTTCCGGGAGGGCGGGGGCGAGGCGCCTGCGATCGTGCGCCACACGGGGCGCGAGGTGCTCGTGGCGTGGAGCCCGTTCTACATCCTGACGGTGTTCATCCTGGTCTGGAGCCTCCCGCCGTTCAAAGCGCTGTTCGCCGCCGACGGGCCGCTGTCGTGGGCGGTCGCGAGCGTGCCGGTGCCGGGCCTGACGGGCGCCATCGAGAACGCGAAGGGCGATGTGGTCACGGCGGCATGGTCGTTCACCCCGTTGAACGCGACCGGCACGGCGATCCTCCTCGCCGTGCTCGTGACCTTCTGGACCACGCCGCACCTCAAGGTCGCACAGCTGTGGTCGGCGCTCGCGGCGACGATCCGGGAGCTGTGGCAAGCACTCGCCCTGATCGCGATCATCCTGGTCCTCGCGAACATCGCCAACCACTCCGGCGGGTCGGTGTCCATGGGGACGGCGCTGGCCGCCGTCGGCCCGGTGTTCCCCTGGATCGCGCCCATCATCGGCTGGATCGGGGTGTTCCTCACCGGGTCGGTCGTCAACAACAACACCCTGTTCGCACCCCTCCAGGTGGCCACAGCCGAGCGTCTCGCCGTCGATCCGGCGCTGCTGGTCGCCGGCAACACGGCAGGCGGGACCACGGCGAAGGTCATCTCCCCGCAATCCATCGCGATCGCCGCCGGGGCGGTCGGTCTCGCCGGACGTGAGGCGGAGATCCTCCGCGCCGCCATCGTCTACAGTCTCGGGATGCTCGCGTTCCAGTGCGTCTGGACCGGCATCCTGTCGCTGCTCGTCGAATGATCCTGCTGTCGGCGCCGAGTGGTACACTCCGGCCATGGGTACGGTACACCGCAGGATCCAGGTGACTCCCGACGCCGATCTGCTCGCCGCCCTCGGTCGGGCTGCGCAGCGCTGGCCCGGCGCGTCGCGGGGCGAGCTGGTGCGTCGTCTGGCCGTCCACGGCGACCGGTCCGCGCTCGAGGAGCGCGCAGCCATCGCCGCTCGGCGCACCGCGGCCATCGCGGAACTGCGCGAACTGGGTGCGGACATCTCCACGCCCGACGAACTCGAACTGCTGCGGGCGGACTGGCGTCGGTGATCCTCGACGCGAGCGCCGCGATCGCTCTGCGGTCAGCCGATGATCCGCATGCGCCAGCAGTGGCGCGCGTCGTCATCGGGGCGGACGAGCTCATCATCCACCCCGTCACGCTGGCCGAATCCCTTGTCGTCCCCGCGCGAGCGGGCCGCACCGTGGAGGCTCTGCGCCTCCTCACCGAGGAGATCGGCATCCGCGTGGAGTCGTCCGACTCCGACGAGCCGGCGCGGGTGGCGGACCTGCGCGCGGCGACCGGCATCGCGTTGCCGGATTGCTACCCGCTGGCGCTGGCCGAACGACGCGCGGACGTCCTCGTGACGTTCGATGCGCGCCTCGCCGGAGCCGCGCGGGCGCGCGGCATCACGGTCGTGCCCTAGCCGGTGCCGGTCGGCGGTCAGGCGTGCAGCGCCTCGTTGAGGGTCACGCCGACGCCCTCGCGCCGGACGGCCTCGATCGCGCCGCTCTGCGAGTTGCGTCGGAAGAGGATGCCGTTCTGTCCCGACAGCTGGGCGCCCTTGACGACCGGGCGGCTGCCGTCGTGGAGCGGCGGCTCAGCCGCCAGCGTGATCTTCGACCCCGCCGTGACGTAGAGCCCCGCCTCGACGATGCAGTCGTCGCCGAGCGAGATGCCGATGCCGGCGTTGGCGCCGAGGAGGGTGCGGGCACCGATCGACACGCGGTGCGCGCCGCCGCCGGACAGGGTGCCCATGATCGATGCGCCACCCCCGATGTCGCTGCCGTCACCGACGACGACGCCCTGCGAGATGCGTCCCTCGACCATCGAGGCGCCGAGCGTGCCCGCGTTGAAGTTGACGAAGCCCTCGTGCATGACGGTCGTGCCCGGGGCCAGGTGCGCCCCGAGGCGGACCCGTGAGGCGTCGGCGATCCGCACGCCCGCAGGGGTGACGTAGTCGGTGAGCCGCGGGAACTTGTCGAGCCCCTGCACCTGGATGCCGGCGCGCAGCAGGGCGCCGCGCAGCCGCGCGACGTCGTCGGGGTGGACGGGGCCGGCGTTGGTCCACGCCACGTTCGGCAGGTGCGCGAAGATGCCCGACAGGTCGAGATCGTTGGGCGCGACGAGCAGGTGGGAGAGCGCGTGCAGGCGCAGGTAGGCGTCGCTCGTGCCGGCGGGGGCGGCATCCAGATCGACCTCGACGACGACGACCTCGGTGCGGACGGCGCGGCGGTCGTCGGAACCCACGAGCGCGTCGAGCTCGGTCGTCTCGGCGGTCTCCGGTGCGCGGCCGAGCGCCGGGGCGGGATACCAGGTGTCGAGGACGGTGCCGTCCTGCGCGATCGTCGCCAGGCCCGCGCCCCATACCCATCGCTGCTGCGTCATCGCTCCAGGCTATCGGGCGCGGGCGGCTCGATAGACTCGGGCCCATGCCTGCGCTGGATCTGACCTCCTCCTCTGTCGACCTGACCCGCACGATCTGCGACATCCCGAGCGTGTCCGGCGACGAGAAGGTGCTCGCGGATCTCATCTTCGAGGCGATCGGCGAGCTGCCGCACCTCGAGGTCTACCGCGACGGCGACACGATCGTCGCGCGCACCCAGCTCGGTCGCGCGCAGCGCGTGGTCATCGCCGGCCACATCGACACGGTGCCGATCAACGCCAACCTCCCGACGCGGGATGTCGAGCTGGACGGCGAGCCCGTCATCTGGGGACGCGGCACCGTCGACATGAAGGCGGGGGTCGCGGTGCAGCTGAAACTCGCCGCCGAGCTCGTCGATCCCCGCGTCGACATCACGTGGATGTGGTACGACCATGAGGAAGTGGATGCCGACCTCAACGGCCTGACCCGGCTCGCGGCGACCCGGCCCGACCTCTTCGCCGGTGACTTCGCCATTCTGGGCGAGCCCTCGAACGGGCAGGTCGAGGGCGGCTGCAACGGCAATCTCCGTGCCCGCGTGCGCACCCACGGGGTCCGCTCGCACAGTGCGCGCTCGTGGATCGGCGAGAACGCCATCCACAAGGCGGCGCCGATCCTCGCGCGCCTCGCCGACTACCGTCCCCGTCAGATCGACGTCGAAGGTCTCGTGTACCGCGAAGGGCTCAACGCCGTCCGCATCGACGGCGGCATCGCCGGAAACGTCATCCCCGATCTCTGCGAGGTCGAGGTGAACTACCGGTTCGCGCCGAGCCGCACGGTGGAGGAGGCGTCCGACCATGTCCGTGAGGTCTTCGCGGGCTTCGAGGTCGAGATCGTCGACAGCGCCGCCGGCGCCCGTCCGGGGCTCGATGCCCCGCTCGCGCAGGAGTTCGTCGCTGCCGTCGGTGCAGAGCCCCGCCCCAAGTACGGGTGGACCGACGTCGCTCGGTTCTCGGCCATGGGGGTGCCGGCGGTCAACTACGGTCCCGGCGACCCGCACCTCGCTCACCACGACGAGGAGCGGGTGCCCGTGGCACAGATCGACGACGTCGAGCGGGGCCTCCGCTCCTGGCTGGGCGCGTGACCGCACGCGTACGACGCGCAGCGCCGGTGGCCGTGCGGGTCGCGATCATCTACGTGATCGCGCGCATCGTCACGACCGGCTTCCTGCTGAGCGCGGCGGCCCTCTCCGGACCCACGTCGCGGTTCGGCGCCGACGCCGACCTCGGCGCGCTGTCGATGGGGTGGGACGGGCAGTGGTACTGGCTCGTCGGGACGACGGGGTACCCGAACACTCTGCCGCGGGACGACTCCGGCAATGTCACGCAGAACACGTGGGCGTTCATGCCGCTGTATCCGGCGCTGTCGTGGGCACTCAGCGTCGTCCTCGGCTCGTACCCGGTCGCCGCCGTACTGCTGGCTCTCGCGGCCGGCTACGTCGCGTGCCTCGTGCTCTTCCATCACCTCCGCGAGCGCATCGACGCGACGTCGGCGCTGTGGGCCGTGGCGCTGTTCGCCGCGGGGCCCATGGGTGCGCTCTTCCAGATGGGCTACGCCGAGACGCTGTTTCTCACCTGGCTGTTCCTCGCGCTCTGGGCGCTCATGCGGCGGCGCTTCGTCTGGTTGTACGTCCTCATTCCTCTGATGGCATACACCCGCCCGGGCGTGCTCGCCTTCTCGCTCCTGCTCGCGCTCTACGGCATCCATCGGTGGTGGCGCCGGCGCGCCGATCCGCTGCCTGCCGTCCAGATCGTCCACATCGTGGCGCTCGGCCTCTGGGCGGCCGCCCTCGGCTTCTCCTGGCAGTTCATCGCGGCCGCCGCCACCGGCGACCCGTCGGCATACATGGACACCGAGCTCTCCTGGCGCCAGAGCTGGACCGGCGATCATGAGAGCGGCTTCGTGCCGTTCTCCGGATTCGTGCAGGCGGCAGCCATCTGGTTCCGCCTCTGGGGTCTTCCCGAAGTGCTCGGGTACGTCGCGCTGGCCGCGGCCGTCATCGCGACGGCGGCCGTTCTCCTCTTCTCGCGGCACGTGCGCCGGCTCGGGCCCGAGATCCGGCTGTGGTCGGCCAGCTACATCGTCTACCTGCTCGCGGTGTTCTTCCCGCAGTCGAGCATCTTCCGCCTGCTGCTGCCGCTCGCGCCGCTCTACGGCGCGCTCGCCCTACCGAGGTCGCTCGCCTGGCGCCTGGCGATGCTCGCGCTCGGGCTGGTCGGCCAGGCCTGGTGGATCTACCAGATGCTCGCGCTCGGCAACACCTACGCGCAGATCCCCTGACTACCCGGGTCCCGCGTGGCCCGTGACGGCCGGTGTCGCCGAGACCGGGTAAACTTGTCAGGTAGTCCTCTGACGAATAGGAGCCCGCAATGGCAGCCATGAAGCCGCGCACCGGAGACGGACCGATGGAGGCCGTGAAGGAGGGGCGTCTCATCATCGTCCGCGTCCCGCTGGAAGGCGGCGGACGTCTCGTGGTCTCGGTCAACGACGAAGAAGCCAAAGAGCTCCACGGCGTGCTCGCCGGCGTCGTCGGCGCCGCCTGACCTCACTTCTCCACGAACGGCCGGTCTTCGGATCGGCCGTTCGTCGTCTGCGGTGGCGGCGCCGAGCTAGGTGCGGTGGAGCCGCGATCAGCGCGGATCGGTCGTGGTGAGCTGCAGCAGGCCTTCGCCCACGATCGAGAGGGCACCCAGTACGGCGGGCGACGACTGCGTCTCCTGGATGAGCGAGCGGTAGGCGTTCGTCACGGCGTCGCGGCGCACGGGGTCGGCGACGGCGCCCCCGGCCAGCACCCGCGGCACGAGGCCCGTGCCGCCGGCGCGCACGAGCCGCAGGCCGTGCTCGACGTATTCGATCACGCCGTCGGCATCGGCGTCGACCAGGACGATGTCGTAGGACGCCTCGTTCATGCGCGGGAGGACATCCGCGGCGCGTCCCGTGATGAATCGGGCACGCGCGGGCGGGACCTTCGCGTCGGAGAACGCAGCGCGAGCCGCCGCGAGGTGCTCGGGCTCCTTGTCGATCGTCGTGAGCGTCGCCCGCGGCGCGCCGTGCAGCAGCCACAGACCGGAGACTCCGCCCCCGGTGCCGATCTCGACGATGTTGAGCGCCGCCGTCGTGGCGGCGAGCACGGCGATCTGCGCGCCGACGGGCGCACTGATGGGATCTGCGCCGAGTTCGATGGCGTGCGCGCGCGCGCGCGCGATCGAGTCCGGCTCGGTCGTCACTTCATCGACGAACCTGCGGATCGCGTCGTACTCGGCCATGGTGCCCTCCACTGCCAGCGTACGGTGCGGTGCGCGATCGGAGCGCCAGGCGCACGGGTAACCTGGAGGCATGTTCTTCGGGATCGACGGGGACAAGCTCCTGCTCATCGCGATCGTCGCGGTGCTCCTCGTCGGCCCCGAACGCCTGCCGCGGTACGCAGAGGCGCTCGGCCGTCTCACGGTGCGCGCGCGGGAATGGCTCGGGGGAGCCAAGACCCGCGTCAAAGAGGAGATGGGCGACGACTTCGACGACATCGAATGGCGCAAGCTCGACCCGCGCCAGTACGACCCTCGCCGCATCATCCGCGACGCGCTTCTGGACGATGCGCCGGTGCCCGCCGTGCAGGTCGCGGCCGCCGGTGCGGCGATCGCCGGGACGTCACCGTCGATGCCGATCACCACGATGGACCGGACGCTCCCGGTCCCTTTCGACTCCGAGGCGACCTGAGCCTGCTGCGCGTCGTCACCGCGGCGTGAACGGGAGCCCGCGTCCCGCGAGGCCGCGGGGTGCGCGGGCGAGGCGCGCAGCGACGGCGTCGATCGCCCGGGCGGCCGCATCGTCCGGTGCGCTCAGCACGACCGGCGCGCCCGTGTCTCCACCGGTCCGCAGCGCCACGCTCAGCGGGATGGAGCCGAGGAGCGGTACCTCCGACTCCTCGGTCGACAGCGCCGCCGCGACGGCAGCACCGCCGCCGGAGCCGAAGAGGTCGAGCGTCGACCCGTCGGGCAGGGCGAGGGCGGCCATGTTCTCGATGACTCCGACGACCCGCTGTCCGGTCTGACGGGCGACCAGCCCGCTGCGCACGGCGACGTCGGCGGCGGCGGTCTGAGGGGTCGTGACGACGATCACGTCGGCGTGCGGCAGGAGCTGGCCGACCGAGATCGCCACGTCACCCGTTCCCGGCGGCATGTCGATCAGCAACACGTCGAGGTCGCCGAAGAACACGTCGGTGAGGAACTGCTGCACCGTGCGGTGCAGCATGGGTCCTCGCCAGGCGACGGCGGATGCCGCCTGATCGCGGGGCAGGAACATCCCGATCGAGATCGTCTTCACGCCGTGCGCGACCGGGGGGAGCATGAGGTCGTCGATCCGCGTCGGCTGCGGGGGGAGCCCATCGGGCTCGACGAGACCGAGGAGCGCGGGGATCGAGAAGCCGTGCACGTCGGCGTCGATGAGGCCCACGGACAGCCCGCGGCCGGCCAGTGCGACGGCGAGGTTCGCGGTCACGGTCGACTTGCCGACGCCGCCCTTGCCGCTCGTCACCGCGATCACCCGGGTGAGCGAGTCGGGGCCGAAGGGCATCGCCCGTCCGCGGCCCCCGCGGAGGCGTTCGGTGAGGGCCGCGCGCTCGGCGGGCGTCATGACGCCGAGAGTCAGGTCGACGTCGTGGATGCCGTCCACAGCGGCGGCGGCATCCTGCACCTCACGCGCGATGCGATCGGCGGCCGGGCATCCGACGATGGTGAGAGCCACCTCGACCCGCGCCGTCGAACCGTCGACCTCGACCGCCCGGATCATGTCGAGCTCGTCGAGGGGACGCCGCAGCTCAGGGTCGGTGACGGCGCCGACCGCCGCGCGGACCGCGTCGGTGAGCGTCATGACGCGGGCGAGCCGTCGCGCTGCTCGCGCTCGTCCCACTGCTCGAGCAGCGCACGCAGCTCGTGTCGGAGCACGTCGCGGGTGACCACCTGCTCGGTCACATCGGTGAGGGCCATGCGGAGCGCGACGACCTCGCGGGCGAGGTACTCGGTGTCGGCGAGGTTGCGCTCGGAACGCTGGCGGTCCTGCTCGATCTGCACCCGGTCGCGGTCGTCCTGGCGGTTCTGCGCGAGCAGGATGAGCGGCGCGGCATACGACGCCTGCAGCGACAGCATGAGGGTCAGCGCGGTGAACCCGTTGGCGGCCGAATCGAAGCGCAGCATGCCCGGCATGAGCGTGTTCCACGAGATCCAGGCGACGCAGAAGAGCGACAGGATGAGCAGGAACGAGGGCGTGCCCATCGCGCGCGCGATCCACTCCGTGAACCGGCCGAAGCGGTCGCGCGACGGCTGCGGGGTGCGGGTGAGCACTCCACCGCGACGGCCGCGCGGATCTTCCAGCGTGACCTTGGGCGTCTTCGCCATCATCGCGGTGCCCCCGCGCCAGCCCGGGCGTCGGACGCATCGCCGTCGTGCGAGCGCCAGTCCTCGGGCAGCAGGTAGTCGAGCACGTCGTCGATGCTGACAGCGCCCACGAGACGCTGGGCGGAATCGATCACGGGCACCGAGACGAGGTTGTAGCTCGCCAGCATGCGGGCGACCTCGGCGGCGGTCGCCGTCGCCTGCACGGCATCGACCGTGTCATCGATGATCGCCCCCAGGCGCTCGTGCGGCGGGTAGCGGAGCATCCGCTGGAAGTGGACGGTACCCAGCAGCCGCCCGGTCGGGGTCTCGTAGGGCGGCAGGGTCACGAAGACGGCCGCCGCGAGCGCGGGGTGCAGCTCGTGGCGACGGATGAGGGCGAGGGCTTCGGCGACCGTCGCGTCGGCCGAAAGGACGATCGGCTCGCTCGTCATCAGGCCGCCGGCGGTATCGGGACTGTACTTCAGGAGCGCGCGGACATCCTCCGCCTCTTCCGGCTCCATGAGCTCGAGGAGCTCTTCGCGCTGGTCCTCCGACAGCTGCGCGAGGACGTCGGCCGCGTCGTCGGGCTCCATCTGGTCGAGGATGTCGGCCGCCCGCTCGTCGCCGAGCGCTTCGAGGATGTGCACCTGGTCGTCTTCCGGCATCTCCTCGAGGGCGTCGGCGAGTCGGCCGTCGGAGAGCTCCTCGGCCACTTCGAGCAGCCGCTCGTCGGGGAGGTCGAGGAGGGTGTTGGCGAGGTCGGCGGGCTTCAGCTCGGAGTACGTGGCGACGAGCTGCTCCGCCGATTGCGCCTGGCCGGGAGCCTGGTCTTCGCGGACGTCCGCCCAGGAGGAGAAAGTGGTGGGACCCTTCGCGAACGGGGTCGCACTCGTCTTGGGCTTGCGGAGGAAGAGCTGTCCCACATCCCACTCGCCGAGGCGGCTGCGCTCGATCGCCACGTCCTCGATGACGGCGTGCCCCGATCCGTCGCGGAAGTACACCTTGCGGCCGAGCAGCTCGGCCATGACGCGCACTTCGCCACCGCGCGCCTGGAAGCGCCGCACGTTGATGAGGCCCGTGGTGATCACCTGACCCGTCGCGATGGAGGTGACCCGTCCGATCGAGAGGAAGACGTTGCGGCGGCCGGGGATCTCGACGACGAGCCCGACGACGCGCGGCGGATCGTCTTTGCGGTAGATGACGACGACGTCCCGGACCTTGCCGAGCCGGTCGCCCGCGGGGTCGAAAACGGTGCAGCCGGTCAGGCGCGCCACGAAAACCCTCTGCGTACTCACCTCTCCAGCGTAGTCCGCCCCGTGGGTGCCCACCCGGCCGCTCGGCACCGGGTGGTGCGTGGCAGGATGGATCAATGAGCATGATCGGCGGCACCCCGCAGGAGCACGGCGAGACGATCGCGGAGCACGCGACCTACCAGGGCGCGCAGAAGAGCGTCACCCAGCTGATCGAGGCGGAGATCCCCGCGAAGGACATCGCCATCGTGGGGCGTGGCCTGCGCTCGGTCGAGACCGTCACGGGGCGACTGGGCTACGCCGCCGCGGCACGCTCGGGCGCGATCAACGGCATCCTCCTCGGCCTGCTGTTCTCGGCGATCTTCGTGCTCGGTACGCCGAACGCGGCCATCCAACTCTTCATCGGCGTCATGCTGGTCGGCATCGCCGTGGGCATGCTGTTGAGCATCATCACCTACACCCTCGTGCGCCGCCGGCGCGACTACACCTCGATCACCCAGGTCATCGCCGACCGCTACGAAGTGACCGTCCTGCCCCGGTCGATCCAGCGCGCCCGCGAGATCCTGGGCCGCACCGCGCCCCCGGCGAAGCCCGGGCTGCCCGCACCCGCCGTCCCGCCCGCGTCGGAGGAGCCCGAGTACGGCGAACGCACGCGTCCGCTGCCTCCGCCCCAGTACGGTGAGCGCGTCGATCCCGCGGCGGCACCGGCGGGGGAGCGCGTCGATCCTGCTCCCGATCCGGTCGTCCCCGAGCGCGTCGATCCGCTGCCGCCGCCGCAGTACGGCGAGCGGATCGACCCGGCGCCCGCGCCGCCGGCCACGCCGCCCGCCGACCACCCGGGCACGGGTGCCGGCGAGCCGCCCCGGTGACGTCCGCGCGATGCTGACGGTCGCGCTCCCGGCCGGCGACACGGACGTGTCGGTCGCGTGGGACGTGCCCGAAAGACCGTGGGCCGCGCTCGCGCTCGCGCACGGCGCCGGGGCGGGGATGGAGCACCCGTTCCTCACCGGATTCGCGGAGGCGCTGGCGGCAGACGGCGTCGCCGTGCTGCGCTTCCAGTTCCCGCATCGCGAGGCAGGACGGCGGATGCCGGGGCCGGCCGCGCACGCCGTGTCGACGTGGGCCGCCGTCTCGGACCTGCTCACGGAGCGGTTCCCGGAGCTCCCGCGTGTCGCGGCGGGGAAGTCGTACGGCGGGCGCATCGCCTCGATGGCCGCCGCCGACGGCGTCATCTCACCCGCCGCGCTCGTCTACCTCGGGTACCCGTTCCATCCGCCCGGCAAGCCGGACGCGCCCCGCGCCGAGCACCTGCCGCGCGTCGCGGCGCCGCAACTGTTCCTCGCGGGCTCGGCC
>JACEFY010000180.1 GCA_016807485.1 Stenotrophomonas maltophilia
TGGTGGCAGTCGGAGCTCGAGGCGATGCTGCGCTCCGACCGCGCGCTCCTCGGCGCCAACACCTCGGTCGTCGACCGCCTCGAACGCGACTACCGCCTGGTCGACGAGGCGCACGCCGGGTCGGCGGGGCCGCTGCTGGCCGCCGAACTCGCGACGCGCTGGAAGATCTCGATCGTCGACGAGGCGGGCGAGACCACCGCGCTCAAGCACGCCCTGCGCGCGCCCGCGGCGACCGCCGCCGAGATCGTCGACGCGGCCCCCACGCTCCTGCGTACGCTGGCGCCGGTCTGGCTCGCGTCCCCGTACGAGGTGCCCGCCATCCCCGACGCGGCCGCGTTCGACGTCGTGATCGTCGCGGATGCCGCCGCGCTGTGCCTGAGCGAAGCCGCCCCCGCGCTCCGCCGCGGACGCCAGGTCGTCGTCTTCGGCGACCCGGTGACGCAGAAGCCCACGCCGTTCCGGATCTCGGCCGGTCTGCCGGCCGACGACGAACCCGAACCCGAGGTGCCGTTCGACGAGGTGAGCGTGTTCGCGCGGCTCGCCGAACTCATCCCCGTCGAGACGCTGACCCGCAGCTACCGCGCCGGTGGTGAGGACCTCGCCCAGCTCGTCAACGACGCGTTCTACGGCGGCGAGATCGTCTCGCTGCCCTGGGCCGGCTCCTACCTCGGCCGCGGCAGCCTGAGCGTCGACTACGTGGAAGGCGGCACGGGCACGCCCGATCCCGTCACCGGTGCCGTCGAAAGCCCCGATGCCGAGCTCGCCCGCGTCGTCACCCTCGTCGTCGAGCACGCCGTCAACCGCCCGGCCGAGTCGCTCATGGTGGTCACGGCATCCACCCGCCATGCCGAACGCGTCCGCGCCGCCGTCGCCTCGGCCTTCGCCGGACGCTCGGACGTCGCCGACTTCGTCGGGCGCGACACCGCCGAGCCGTTCGCGGTGCTCGGGCTCGAAGAGTCGGTCGCGGAGAGCCGCGACCGCGTGATTTTCTCGCTCGGTTTCGGCCTCACCAAGCACGGCCGCGTGCTCAGCGACTTCGGCGACCTGTCGGGCCCCGACGGCGAGCGTCTCCTCACCGTCGGGATGACCCGCGCGCGCCGATCGATGGTCATCGTCTCGTCGATCCGCCCGTCGGCGTTCGACGAAGGGCGGCTCGAATCCGGTGCCGCGACCCTCATGTCGATCCTCGGCGGCATCGCCGCGCGGGCGCGCGAGTCACGGCTGGAAGACCTCGCCGACCCGCTGACGCTGACCCTCGCGCAGCACCTGCGGAGCCTCGGCATCTCGGTCGACGTCGACTATCACGGCCGACTGCCGCTCGTGGCGCAGTACAAGGGCAAGGCCGTCGTCACCGAGAGCGACACCGACGCGATCGGCGAGAGCCTGCGCGAGACGCTGCGCCTGCGCCCACAGATCCTGCGGCGCCTGGGCTGGCACTACATCCGCGTGCACGCCTTCGACCTCTACAGCGACCCGGCCGGCGTGGCCTCCCGCATCGCGTCGATCCTCGGCGTGCAGCCCGAGACGCCGACGGCCGAGACCCCCACGCAGCCGATCGATGTGCCCTGACGGAGACGACCGCCAGCGGATCGTGCGGGTGCCCGGACGGCGGCGCGCCCGGCTGACGCCCGCCCCCGGCACCATCCCCGAGCCGGTGAAGGCCGATGACCGCGCTGCGGCGCCGCCGGGTGGGGGCGGCGACGCCGGGCCGAACGACGAGCGCCTGCGTCTCGACGTGCCGCCGCACTATTGAGCGCGGGCTACGCGACGGGGCGGTTCTTCTCCAGCAGGTCACGGATCTGGATGAGGAGCTCCTGCTCGGTGGGGAGCTTCGCCTCCTCTTCGACGACGCCGGCCTTGGCCGCCTGACGCTCCTTGAAGTGGTTCATCGGGAGCACGAACACGAAGTAGACGACGAGTGCGACGGCGAAGAAGCTGATGAGCGCCGTGATCAGGTCGCCAATGGGGAAGGTCACCGTGCCGCCCCAGAGCGCGGGCACGGGGATGCCGGGCACGCCCTCGGCATCCGGCTTCCAGAACACCTCGATGAGCGGGGTGATGATCGACGAGACGATCGCGTTGACGACCGCGGTGAACGCCGCGCCGATGACGACAGCGACCGCGAGGTCGATGACGTTGCCGCGCATGATGAAGTCTTTGAAACCCTGGATCATGGGATGACCTTTCTGTGCGCCGGCGCGAGCCGACCTAGCTGGAGGAGGCGGGCGAGGCTTTCGCCTCGGACTTCGATGATGTCGTAGTTGCGGTTGCCGCGCCACCCGTCCCGGCCGACGGGGTCTTCGCGCGCGAGTCGGTGCGGTAGAAGCCGCCGCCGTTGAAGGTCACCCCGATCGAGCCGTACTGCTTGCGGAGCGCGCCCCCGCACTCGGGGCACTCGGTCAGCGTGGCGTCGGAGAACGACTGGACGGCGTCGAAGCGGTGGCCGCACTGCGTGCAGGCATAGGCGTAGGTGGGCATGGGTCCTCGGGTTCTTCAGCGCCGGTGCGGCGCGAGCGTGACGGTGCGGGTGGGGGTGACGACCCCCGAGACGGGCTGGTCGTGGCGGTCGCGGGGGACCTCGTCGACCAGCTCGGAGTCGAAGATGACGGCGTAGACGGGCGGGCAGTGCTCCATCGAGCCCAGGGTCTTGTCGAAGTAGCCGCGCCCCCAGCCGAGCCGCATCCCCGTGCGGTCGACGGCGGCGGCGGGGATCACGAGGAGGTCGACGTCGTTCACCGCGAGCGGGCTGAGCACCTCGCCGGTCGGCTCCGGCATGCCGAAGAGTCCCTCGGCGATCTCGCCGTCGGGGTCGGCGACCGCCCAGTCGAGCAGGCCGTCGGTGCGGGTGATCGGCAGGAGCACCCGGATGCCGCGCGCCACGGCGCCGCGGATGAACTCGTGCGTGCCGGGCTCGGTCGTCGCCGACAGGAAGCAGGAGATCGATCGGGCGCCGACCTGATCGACGAGGGCGTCGAGCTGATCCTTCACCCCGGCGGCGGCGGCGGCACGCGCCGCGTCGGAGCGCTGCTGGCGACGCTCGCGCAGATCGGCGCGCAGCGCCCGCTTCGCGTCGTCGATCGCGTCCGTCATGGTCCGATTGTAGGCGGGGATGCGGTGGCGGTCTGTTTCCTGGTCGATACCTGGTTGTCACAGGCCGTGGCTAGGGTGGGTGTCATGAGCAGCACTCCCATCAAGGCCGTCATCCCCGCCGCGGGTCTCGGCACGCGTTTCCTCCCGGCCACGAAGGCGATGCCGAAGGAGATGCTGCCCGTCGTCGACAAGCCGGCGATCCAGTACGTCGTCGAGGAGGCGGTGTCGGCCGGCATCGACGACATCCTCATCATCCTCGGGCGCAACAAGAACAACATCTCGAACCACTTCGACTCCATGCCCGAGCTCGAATCGAACCTGCTGAAGAAGGGCGACCACGAGAAGCTCCAGCGGGTGCAGGCCTCGACCGAGCTCGCCGACATCCACTTCGTGCGGCAGGGCGAGCCCAAGGGTCTCGGTCACGCCGTGCTGCGGGCGCGCGCCCACGTGGGCGACTCGACCTTCGCCGTGCTGCTCGGCGACGACCTGATCGACGCGCGCGACCCGCTGCTGACGAAGATGCTCGCCGAGAACGCGGCCACCGGCCTCACCGTCGTCGCGCTGATGGAGGTCTCGCCCGACCAGATCCACCTTTACGGTGCAGCGGCGGTCGAGACGACCGACGACCCCGACGTCGTGCGGGTCACGGGTCTCGTCGAGAAGCCCAGCAAAGAGGATGCGCCCTCGAACTACGCCGTGATCGGTCGATACGTCCTCACACCCGGGGTGTTCGACATCCTCGAGCGCACCGAGCCGGGCAAGGGCGGCGAGATCCAGCTCACCGACGCACTGGAGGAACTGGCGACGACAGACGGCGTGCTCGGCGTCGTGTTCCGCGGTCGCCGCTACGACACCGGCGATAGAGTGGACTACATCAAGGCCATCGTGCAGCTGGCTGCGGACCGGGACGACCTCGGACCCGACCTGCGCCCCTGGCTGAAGGACTTCGCGGCCCAGCTCTGACGCCGCCTCGCCGAGGGGAAGACCGTGGACCTGACGGTGCCTCGGCAGCACGGCCCGATCTCGATCCGGCTCGTCAAGCAGCGCGACGCGCGGATCATCCAGAACGAGCTGCTGACCAACCGCGGGTGGCTGCGGCCGTGGGAGGCGACGAGCCCCGACGGGCCCGTGTCGTTCGACATGCGCGCCGGCATCCGCCGGCTGCTGCAGCAGTACCGCGACGGGGGCGGCATCCCCCTCGTCATGGAGTACCACGGCGAGGTCGCGGGGCAGCTTAACGTGTGGGGCATCGCCCGCGGCTCGCTGGCCTCGGCGACGATCGGCTACTGGGTGAGCGAGCGCTTCGCCGGGCACGACATCACGCCGACGAGCGTGGCGCTGGCGACCGACCTCTGCTTCCGCGAGATGCGGCTCCACCGCATGGAGATCTGCATCCGGCCCGAGAACGCCGCGAGCCTCCGCGTCGTCGAGAAGCTGGGGTTCCGGTACGAGGGGCTGCGCCGGCGGTACATCCACATCGCGGGCGACTGGCGCGACCACTATGTCTTCGCCCTCGTGCGTGAGGATGTGCCGGAGGGGGTGCTCGAACGCTGGGTGTCGGGCCGTGTGCCCGCCGACGCCGCGGCGATCCCACCCGCCGATCGCCTCTCCCGCTGACGCGCAGACCCTCACCCTGAACTCGAACTTCAGACACGCGGTGCGATGAGCGGGTGTCGGACCCCCGGGGACCTAGCGTGGTCCCCATGGGTGGGCAGGTTCTCGGAGGCGGCGTGGTCGTCCTCGTCGCGGTCGTGCTGTGGCTCGTCTATCTGCTGCCGTCGTGGCACGGGAGGCACCAGTACAACGCCGCGGAGCGCAACGCCGTGCGGCTGAGCCAAGCCCTGCGCGTGCTCGCCGAGACCAGCGAGACGCCCCGCGAAGTCCAGCTCGAACTCAACGCCCGCACGGCGCTCGCACAGCAGCGCCTGGCGCGTCGCGTGCAGGCCGAGCGTGAGCACCTCCAGCTCGAGAACGCGAAGGCGGCGCTCGCCGCCGAACGCGCGCGGGCCCGGATGGATGCCGCCCTCGCCCGCGAACGTGCCTCCGCCGAAGCGGCG
>JACEFY010000181.1 GCA_016807485.1 Stenotrophomonas maltophilia
GCACCCGCTCCTCCGGCCCCCCGCCGAACAGTCGCGCCGTGTGGTGGGCGGCGGCATCCACCCCCTCCGGCTCGAGCAGCACGCGTTCAACGCCGCTGCGGAGACCCTGCTCGGCCAGCTGCCACCGCACCCGGTCGACGATCGCCGCGGCATCGAACGACCCCGGATGCAGCCACACCCGGTCGCTGCGCTCTCCCCGATCGCCGGTGAGCACGACCCGCAGCTCCGTGCAGACGAGGTCGAGGGCGCCGAGGCGCGACACGAACTCCTCCGCCGGCACGCGCACCCCGAACGCCACCTGCTCGGCGGCGTCGACGGGCGGCTCGAAGACGACCTCACGATGCAGCTCGGGCGGCGGCACGCGCGCCGTCACGGGCTGCGAGTCGGCGCCCCCCGCCAGGGCGTGCAGGCGCGCACCCCGCACCCCGAACCGCTCGACCAGCCGCGCTTCGGGCATGGCCGCGACGGCGCCGAGGGTCTGCACGCCCAGCCGCCCGAACAGCGAGACGATGTCGTCTTCGGCGAGCACCGCGACCGGCAACGGCGCGAGGAAGGATGCCGCCTCCCCACCGGGCACGATCCGCACCGGCGCGTCGGGGTGCGTGCCGACGCGTGCCGCCTGTTCGGCGGTGAAGGGACCGTCGGCGACCCCGACCCGCACATCCGGCAGGCCGAATTCGGCGATCACCCCCGCCAGGACCGTGGCGGCGGCCGCCTCTCCCCCGTAGTACCGCGCGGGTCCCCGCACCCGCAGCGCGCAGAGCCCGGGCCGGCGCAGCTGCACGCCCGGCGCGAGCTCTTCGAGCCGGGCGATGAGCGGCGCGAAGGCACGATGGTCGCGCACCGGGTCGTCGTCGACGACCAGAAGCGCGGGGCAGCGCGACTGCGCGTCGCGCCGCCGCTGCCCGGGCCGCACGCCCTCCGCGCGGGCGGCCGGCGAGCACGACACCACCGCGCCCTTCGCGAAGATCGCGATCGGCGACGCGGGGTCGGGCGGGTCGTCGCCGTCGCGCGCCAGGGCGACGACAGGCCAGTCGGGCACCCAGACCACCAGGGTGCGTACAGGGGCGGTGTCCATCTCACACCGCCGCAGCCAGGCGCTCGGCACGCTCGGTGCGCTCGGCACGCTCCCAGCCCGGCGCCGCGACCGGCGCGGGCGGCGTGGCACGGGCGGCGAGCGAGCCCGCGGCGTCGGGAAGCAGCATCCGCCCGCGCCGGGGAACCGGGAAACGGCGACTCGAGACGGTCACCGTCACTTCACGCTGCTCGAGCAGGCCGTAACCGTCTCCGAGGCCCTCCCACGCAGGATCGACGAAATCGATCATCGCCTCGGTCTGCGGCCACGGGCCCTGCACGAGCAGCACCGAGCCGCGCTCGCGCATGCGCGCGGCCAGGCGTGAGATCTCGGCATCCTTCGCCCGCGCCGGCGGACGGACGGCCACCACCGGCAGGACCTCGGCGATCGTCGCGATGACGGCCAGCCACCGCTGCCCGGGGTCGGGGATCAGCACCAGTCGAGACAGGTCGATACCCGCGTTCTCCGCCGCTTCGGCGCCGAGACGCGGCACACCCACCACCCCGCACCACGAGCCGTCCTGCGATGGGCGGGCCAGCAGCGAGAACAGCAGCGACGTCGACGGACCCAGCGAGTACGCCGACCCCGGGCGCAGCCCGCCCCCGGGGAGCAACTCGGCCAGCGCGGGGTGCACCGGAAGCACCGGCGCATCGAGCCGACGCCCCTGCACGCGCTCGAGCTGCGCGCGCAGGCGGGTCACCTCGTCTGCGACCGCCGCATTCCCCACGATCGACCTCATCCCGACAGGCTAGAACTTTTGTTCTAGTGAATCAACCTACTGGAATCGAAGATACAGACGGCTTCCGACATCCCTCCCGTCGCCCTGGCCATGTCCCACAAAAGGCTGGATTCACCCCTCAAAACCGGCCATAAGTGGGACACACCCCGCCGCAAGTGGGACACACCCCGCCCAGACGGGGACACACACCGGAGGTCAGGCGGCGAGGGAGAGGTAGGGCTCCCAGGTCGGATCGGCGCGCTCGGTGCCCCGGACGATCCACTGGCCACCGCGCGGCGGCTGCGGCGTCCACCGCAGCTCCCAGTTCATCTCCTGCGGAGTGCGGTCGCCCTTGACGTTGTTGCAGCGCAGGCAGCAGGCCACGAGGTTCTCCCACGAGTCCGCGCCGCCGCGCGATCGCGGAAGGACATGATCGATGGTCGTCGCCCCCTTGGCGCAGTAGGCGCAGCGGTGGCCGTCGCGGCGCAGCACGCCGCGGCGCGTGAGCGGCACCCGCCGGCTCCCCGGCACGCGCACGTAGCAGGTGAGCACGATGACCGCCGGACGATCGTACGCCCCCCGGATGCCCCAGACCGGATCGCCGTCGACGCGCTCGATGACGGTGGCCTTGTCGTTCATCACGAGCACGAGGGCACGTTTGAACGAGACGATGGCCAACGGCTCGTAGCCGGCGTTCAGGACCAGAGTGCGCATGCGGTGTCCTCTTCTTCTCGTCGGGCAGGGACGAAAAAAGGCGCTGTCACGAAGACAGCGCCTTGATTCCACGACGAAGAGTCGCGGCAGTCGTGCACACGATGCCGCAGGACATGGCGGCCGATGGCGTTCACCGACCGACGGCCAGGCACTCGATCCATCCGATCCCCCTCTGCGACGTGCGCAACGGGATCAGTGTAGGACAGTCAGCTGACGTTGGCCTGCAACCAGCCCTCGGGGTTCACCCACGCGCCGCTCACGTAGATCTCGAGGTGCAGGTGCGTGCCGAACGCGCGACCGGTGTCGCCGACCTGGCCGATGAGCTGGCCCGCCGACACCGTCTGACCGACGGTGACCCGACGCGTGCCGTAGCTCATGTGGGCGTAGAGCGATGTGACGGTGGTGCCGTTGATGTTGTGGGCGATCTTGACGTAGACGCCCCAGCCGTTGCTGCTCTCGGCCGACTCCACGACGACGCCGTCGGCGATCGCGTAGATCGGCGTGTAGCGGTCGGCCATGTAGTCGGTGCCCTTGTGGCCGGCATACGGGGTGCCGAAGCTGTTGAACGACGTCAGCGGGCGCACGACCGAGCCGGACGTGGCGATCGACAGCGCGACCGCGCCGCTGTACGCGGCCGACGAGCTCGAGGTCGACTTCGCCGAGGCCGCCGCGGCGGCGATGCGGGCGGCGGCGGCGGCCTTCGCGGCCTCTTCGTCCTTCTTCGCCTGGATCTCCTGCGGTGTGGTCGCGGAGTAGCTGTCGCGGGCGAGGGCCTCGGGGGTCGCCTCGGAGGCGACGACGAGCGACTGCGCGTTCTCCGCGGCCACCTGCTGCACCGTGACGGCTGCTTCGGCGGAGGTGCCGGCACCCGCCGCGAAGGCGGGGATCGCCACGGTTGCCACCAGGCCGGCGACGGCCGTGACCGTCAGGAAGCTGCGCACCGGGTGCGCGGTGGTACCGGCCGGACGGGCGGACTTCCGGGGCTTCGCCACAGCCGTCGAGGCGACGACGGGTGTCCGGGACGCAGACCGCGGCGAGAGCAAACGTCGCGCGCGGCCGCGCTGGTCTGGGGTCGTCGGTACGGTTTCGGGTTCCGTCGACGAGTCGAACTGTTCAGCCAAGCTATCCTCCGGCGCCTCTGCAGGCCTCCCCGCGAGGGAAGGATGCTGGCTCGTCGGTTACTCAGTGTCATGCACAGATGTACGGGTGCACCGTGCGAACGACGAGCCGATGAGGCAATTCGCGCGGAGATCCTGTGGCGGGCTTCTCGCCGACGGACTTCCCCAGGCTAACGGAAGGTAACGAATAAGTCACGTAGAGGGTGGCGCACCCAGGCCCTTCCCTGGCGATGTTCAGGCTCGCGGGCGCGCGTCCACCAGGAAGATGTGCGACGCGACCTCGACCGGAAGCTCCAGTCCGTCGTCTTTCCCGTCCATCTGAACGAGCACATAGCCCTCGCTGAAACGGTAGTTTCCGGTCGCTCCGGGCATGACCCCGGCATCCCGCAGCTGCTCGAGCAGCTCGGGATCGACCTGCACCGGCTCGGCGAGACGCCGCACCGTGCCGTCGATCGGGCCGCCGGCCTCGTTCAGCTGCCGGACGAGCCCCACGACGCCCTGGTCAAACGTGTGCGCGGGCACGTCGCCGAGCTGGGCGAGGCCCGGGATGGGGTTGCCGTAGGGCGATTCGGTGGGGTGGCCGAGCAGCTCGACGAGCCGGCGCTCGACCTGCTCGCTCATGACGTGCTCCCAGCGGCAGGCCTCTTCGTGCACATACGCCCAGTCGAGCCCGATCACATCGCTCAGCAGCCGCTCGGCGAGCCGGTGCTTGCGCATGACGTCGACGGCCTTCTGCCGGCCCGACGCCGTGAGCTCCAGCGAGCGGTCGTCGGTGACGATCACGAGCCCGTCGCGCTCCATGCGGCCGATGGTCTGCGACACCGTCGGGCCGGAGTGCCCGAGCCGCTCGGAGATGCGCGCACGCAGGGGGACGATGCCCTCTTCCTCGAGCTCGAGGATGGTGCGCAGGTACATCTCGGTGGTGTCGATCAGATCGGTCATGGCTGGCCTCGGTGCACGGGTCGGAAATGCCCTCCCAGCCTATCCGTTTGTGACGGCCCCGAGTCGGGCGCCCCGGGCGCGCGACCCTAGACTCTGTGCATGGCCCATGTGACGCTGCCCCGCGACATCCTGCCCACCGACGGACGATTCGGCTGCGGCCCCTCGAAGGTCCGCGCCGAGCAGGTGCAGGCCCTCGCCGGTCCCGGCGCCGTGCTGCTGGGCACGTCGCACCGCCAGGCTCCGATCAAGAGCCTCGTCGGCCAGGTGCGGATGGGCCTCTCCGACCTCCTGCGCCTGCCGGACGGGTACGAGATCATCCTCGGCAACGGCGGATCGACGGCGTTCTGGGATGCCGCCTCCTTCGGCCTCATCGAGAAGCGCGCGCAGAACCTCGTCTTCGGCGAGTTCGGCGGCAAGTTCGCCGCCGCGGCCGGTGCGCCCTGGCTCGACGCTCCCGACGTGCGCAAGGCCGCGCCCGGCACGAGCGTCGCGGCGGAGCCGGTCGAAGGCGTCGACGTCTACGCGTGGCCGCACAACGAGACCTCCACGGGTGTGGCGGCCCCCCTCC
>JACEFY010000182.1 GCA_016807485.1 Stenotrophomonas maltophilia
TCGCGAGGGCGGGGGCGATGCCGACGCCGGCCACGAGGAGGCAAGCCGACACCCACCAGCCGGTCGTGTCGGTGATGTCGACGACGGCGAACAGGGTCGCCACGAGGCCGAGGCTGACGGCGCCGAAGCGGCGCGCCATCGACCACGGACTGATCGGCACATGACCGAACGCGAGACCGCCCGCGAGGCTCCCGATGGAGAAGACCGCGAGCACGAGTCCGGCTTCCAGGCCCCCGTGACCGAAGGTGGCGACGACACCCGCCTCGACGGCGGCGCAGGCGCCGATGAGGAGGAAGCCGGTGATGGTCGCCAAGAGCACGACGGGGCTCCGCAGCACCTTGCCGAACGCGCGCCGGCTGCGGGGGATGCGCACCCGGCCCACCTCGGGGGAGAGGATGAACCACGCGCCGCCGCCCACGAGGATCGCCACGATCAGGAGGAGGCCCGGGACCGTGCCGGCCTGCGTCGCGACGATCGTGATCACCACCGGCGCGAGGATCCAGATGATCTCCTGCAGGCTCGCGTCGAGCGAGAAGAGCGGCGTGAGCTGGCGCGAGTTGACGAGCTTCGGGTAGATCGTGCGGACGGCGGATTGGACCGGCGGGGTGGAGAGGCCCGCGATCAGACCGAACACCATGTAGCCGACGACCTCCATCGGCACGAGGGCGAGCACGAGGATGGCCGCGGCGCACACGGCGGTCGTGAGGGTGAGGACCCGGCGGATGCCCCAGATGCCCATCCATCTGCTGGTGACGGGGCCGCTGGTCGCCTGCCCGATCGAGGCCGCCGCGAGCACGAGGCCCGCCGCGCCGTACGAGCCGGTCATCTGCTCGACGTGCAGCAGGATCGCCAGGCTCGTCATGCCGTTCGGGAACCGCGCCGTCAGCTGCGCCGCGATGATGCGCGCCACGCCCGGCGTGCGCAGCAATTCCCGATATCCCGCCACCCCTCCACGGTACCGGTCGCGCCGGTGCCGGCGACACGCCCGCGACACGCCGACGACGAGTTTCCACAGGCCGATCGATGTCGGAGGCCGGGCGTAGCGTGCGGTCTGTGGATGGATGCCGGGGCGTCGCGTGAATTGCGCGTGATCCAGGCGTTTTCCGCCATCGCGAAAAGGTGCATTGCTGTGGATGAAACGGTGGACAACATGTGTTGTACCTGTTGAGAGCGGTGCAAAACTACACGGATGTAACTACTACCCCTTGTGGTGCTATCCAATGTCCGTACCCATATGTAGTATGGGACTCCCGGTGGAGGTCCGCCGGTCACCGGCACCTCACGGGCACCGCCCACGGGACGAATTCAGGGGAGAAAGAAGACACCATGGCGATCACCGTTTACACGAAGCCCTCGTGCGTGCAGTGCAACGCGACCTACCGCGCGCTCGACTCGAAGGGCATCGAGTACGACATCCTCGACCTGTCGGAGGACCCGGCGGCGCTCGAGCACGTCAAGTCGCTCGGCTACCTGCAGGCGCCCGTCGTCGTGACCGACGAGGGCCACTGGTCGGGCTTCCGTCCCGACAAGATCGACGAGCTCGCCAGCCGTCTCGCCTGAGCCCGACGGCCCGGCGTCTCGCTTCGCCCGCGGACCGATAGGAGTGCAGAGATGCTGACAGCGACGCGTGCTCCGCTGCTGGTCTACTTCTCGAGCGTGTCGGGCAACACGGCGCGTTTCGTCGAGAAGCTGGGGCTGCCGGCCGTCCGCATCCCGCTGCTCCCCTCCGAGCCGGCCGTCGTGGTCGATGAGCCGTACGTGCTCATCACCCCGACCTACGGCGGGGGGCAGGGGCGGGGCGAGGAGAAGGGCGCCGTCCCCAAGCAAGTCATCCGATTCCTCAACGACGAGCGAAACCGGACCCACCTGCGGGGAGTGATCTCCGCGGGGAACACCAACTTCGGCGCGGCCTTCTGCCTCGCCGGTGACGTCATCAGCCGCAAGTGCACCGTGCCGCACTTGTATCGGCTCGAACTCTTCGGCACGCCGGACGATGTAGATCGCGTGAGCGACGGATTGGAAAAATGGTGGCACCTGCAGTGACCGAGACGGACTTCAAGCACAACGCGCTCTTCGAGGGGATGGACTACCACTCCCTCAACGCGATGCTCAACCTCTACGACGCCGAGGGGAAGATCCAGTTCGACGCCGACAAGCGCGCCGCGCGGGAGTACTTCCTGCAGCACGTCAACCAGAACACGGTGTTCTTCCACTCGCTCAAGGAGCGTCTGGACTACCTCGTGGAGAAGGAGTACTACGAGCCGGCCGTGCTGGCGAAGTACCCGATCGAGTTCATCGAGAAGCTCACCGACCGTGCCTTCGCGGCGAAGTTCCGCTTCGAGACCTTCCTCGGCGCGTTCAAGTACTACACGAGCTACACGCTGAAGACCTTCGACGGCAAGCGCTACCTCGAGCGCTTCGAGGACCGCGTCGTCATGACGGCCCTGGGACTCGCCGACGGCGACCAGGAGCTCGCCAATGGCATCGTCGACGAGATCATCTCTGGGCGTTTCCAGCCGGCGACCCCCACGTTCCTCAACACGGGCAAGGCGCAGCGCGGCGAGCTCGTCTCCTGCTTCCTGCTGCGCATCGAAGACAACATGGAGTCGATCTCGCGCGGCATCAACTCCGCCCTGCAGCTGAGCAAGCGCGGCGGCGGGGTGGCGCTCCTCCTCTCGAACATCCGCGAGGCCGGGGCCCCGATCAAGCAGATCGAGAACCAGTCGTCGGGCATCATCCCCGTCATGAAGCTGCTCGAAGACAGCTTCAGCTACGCCAACCAGCTCGGCGCGCGTCAGGGCGCCGGTGCGGTGTATCTCAACGCCCACCACCCCGACATCATGCGCTTCCTCGACACCAAACGCGAGAACGCCGACGAGAAGATCCGCATCAAGACGCTGTCGCTCGGTGTCGTCATCCCCGACATCACGTTCGAGCTGGCCCGCGCCGGCGAGGACATGTACCTCTTCTCGCCGTACGACGTGGAGAAGGTCTACGGGGTGCCGTTCGGCGACATCTCGGTGTCGGAGAAGTACCGCGAGATGGTCGACGACGCGCGCATCAAGAAGACGAAGATCAACGCGCGCGACTTCTTCCAGACGCTCGCCGAGATCCAGTTCGAGTCGGGCTACCCGTACATCATGTTCGAGGACACGGTGAACAAGGCGAACCCGATCAAGGGCCGCATCAACATGTCGAACCTCTGCTCGGAGATCCTGCAGGTCAACACCCCGACGACCTACAACGAAGACCTCTCCTACGCCGAGATCGGCAAGGACATCTCCTGCAACCTCGGCTCGCTCAATATCGCCCTCGCGATGGACTCGCCCGACCTCGGCAAGACGATCGACACGTCGATCCGGGCGCTCACCGCCGTGAGCGACCAGAGCCACATCCGCTCCGTCCGCTCCATCGAGGACGGCAACGACCGTTCGCACGCGATCGGCCTGGGGCAGATGAACCTGCACGGCTACCTCGCCCGCGAACACGTGCACTACGGGTCGGAGGTCGGCATCGACTTCACGAACATCTACTTCTACACCGTGCTCTTCCACGCGCTGACGGCGTCGAACCGCATCGCGATCGAGCGCGGCGAGACCTTCGACGGGTTCGAAGACTCGACCTACGCGTCGGGGACGTTCTTCGACAAGTACACCGAGCAGGAGTGGGTGCCGCAGACCGAGCGCACCCGCGAGCTGTTCGCCGGGCACCACATCCCCACGCAGGACGACTGGCGCGCGCTCAAGGCCTCGGTCCAGCAGCACGGCATCTACAACCAGAACCTGCAGGCGGTGCCCCCGACCGGATCGATCTCGTACATCAACAACTCGACGAGCTCGATCCACCCGATCGCCTCGAAGATCGAGATCCGCAAGGAAGGCAAGCTCGGTCGCGTCTACTACCCGGCGCCGTTCATGACGAACGAGAACCTCGAGTACTACGAAGACGCGTACGAGATCGGCTACGAGAAGGTCATCGACACGTACGCCGCCGCCACCCAGCACGTCGACCAGGGCCTCTCGCTCACGTTGTTCTTCAAGGACACCGCGACGACGCGCGACATCAACAAGGCGCAGATCTACGCCTGGCGCAAGGGCATCAAGACGATCTACTACATCCGCCTGCGTCAGATGGCGCTCGAGGGCACCGAGGTCGAGGGCTGCGTCAGCTGCACGCTCTGACCCCGCCCCCGCCGCAACGACCGGAAACCCTAGGACAGAAATGACCCCGCACGAACCGCTCAAGCTCGTCAGCCACGTCGAGGCGATCAACTGGAACCGCATCCAGGACGACAAGGACCTCGAGGTCTGGAACCGTCTCGTCAACAACTTCTGGCTGCCCGAGAAGGTGCCGCTCTCCAACGACATCCAGTCGTGGAACACGCTGACCCCCGAGGAGCAGACGCTGACGATGCGCGTGTTCACCGGGCTGACGCTGCTCGACACGATCCAGGGCACCGTCGGCGCGGTCTCGCTCATCCCCGACGCGATCACCCCGCACGAGGAAGCCGTCTACACGAACATCGCGTTCATGGAGTCGGTGCACGCGAAGAGCTATTCGTCGATCTTCTCGACGCTGTGCTCGACGCCGGAGATCGACGACGCGTTCCGCTGGTCGGTGGAGAACGAGCATCTGCAGAAGAAGGCGCAGATCGTCATGGATTACTACCGTGGCGATGAGCCCCTCAAGCGCAAGGTGGCCTCGACGCTGCTGGAGTCGTTCCTGTTCTATTCGGGCTTCTATCTGCCGCTCTACTGGTCGAGCAAGGCGAAGCTCACGAACACGGCCGACATCATCCGCCTCATCATCCGCGACGAGGCCGTGCACGGGTACTACATCGGCTACAAGTTCCAGAAGGGGCTCGAGAAGCTCTCCGAGTCGGAGCGCCAGGACATCAAGGACTACACGTACTCCCTGATGTACGAGCTCTACGACAACGAGGTGCAGTACACGCAGAGCCTCTACGACGGCGTCGGCCTGACCGAAGAGGTCAAGAAGTTCCTGCACTACAACGCCAACAAGGCGCTGATGAACCTGGGCTACGAGGCGATGTTCCCGGCCACGGTGACCAACGTGAGCCCGGCGATCCTGTCGGCCCTGTCGCCGAACGCCGATGAGAACCACGACT
>JACEFY010000183.1 GCA_016807485.1 Stenotrophomonas maltophilia
CGATCTCCTCCGTGTGGTTCAGCGCGCCGTTCAGCTGCGCGTCGTCGATGATGTGGCCCATGCGCTCGCGCTTGGTCACGAGGTACTGGTGGTTGTTCGCACCGACGCCCACGAGCAGGGGCACCTGCTCGACGACGTCGATGCCGAGGCCCCGCAGCTGCGTGGTCTTGTCGGTGTTGTTGCTCAGGAGACGCACCTTCGAGACGCCGAGATCGTCGAGGATGCCGGCGGCGGCGGCGTAGTCGCGCGCGTCGGCGGGGAGGCCGAGCGCGAGGTTGGCGTCGACGGTGTCGAGGCCGCGCTCCTGCAGGCTGTAGGCGCGGAGCTTGTTGATGAGGCCGATGCCGCGGCCCTCGTGGCCGCGCATGTAGATGACGACGCCGCCCTCCTGCTCGATGATGTCGAGGGCAGCGTCCAGCTGCGGCCCGCATTCGCACTTGAGCGAGCCGAACGCCTCGCCCGTCAGGCACTCGGAGTGCACCCGCACGAGCGGGGCGTCTTCGGTGAGGTCGCCGGAGACGACGGCGATGTGGTCGGTGCCGCTCACGCGGTCCTTGTACGCCAGGAACCGGAACGAGCCGTGCGAAGTGGGCACCTGCGCTTCGGCGCGCAGGCTCACGCGGCGCTTGCGCGCGTGCTCGACGGGCACGCCGCCGGCCCCGTCGAGGTGGGCGATGAGCTGCTCGATCGTGATCACGGGGATGCCGTCGCGGGCGCCCATCTCGAGCAGTCCGGGCAGACGCATCATCGACCCGTCCTCGGCCACGACCTCGCCGATCGCCGCGACGGGCTGCAGCCCGGCGAGCTTCATGAGCTCGACCCCGGCTTCGGTGTGCCCCGCGCGCTCACGCACGCCGCCGTCGACGGCGCGCAGCGGCAGGATGTGTCCGGGCCGGATGACCGACGTGGGCACCGAGGCCGGGTCGGCCAGCACGTTGAGGGTGTGCGCACGGTCGGCCGCACTGATCCCCGTCGAGACACGGTCGGCGGCATCCACGCTCACCGTGTAGGCGGTGCCCCGGCTGTCCTCGTTGACGGCCACCATCGGCGGCAGATCGAGGCGGTCGGCCCACTCGGCCGGCATGGGCGCGCAGAGGAACCCGCTCGACCAGCGGATCGTGTATGCGAGCCACTCGGGGGTGGCCAGCTCGGCGGAGAGGATGAGGTCGCCCTCGTTCTCACGGTTCTCGTCGTCGGCCACGATGACCGGCTTGCCGGCGCGCAGCGCGTCGAGGGCCTCGGGGATGGTGGAAAGGCTCATCGCGAGCCTCCTTCGTTCGGTGCGGTGGGGAAGGCGAGCAGGCGCTGCACGTGGCGCGCGAGGATGTCGGTCTCGAGGTTGACGGTGTCGCCGACCGCCCGAGTGCCGAGAGTGGTCACCTCGAGGGTCTCGGGGATGAGGGAGACCTCGAGCCACTGCTCGGGGTCGCTCGCGGCGCTGGCGTCGGAGACGGTGAGCGAGATGCCGTCGATCGTGATCGACCCCTTGTCGACGATGAGGGGGGCGAGGTCTGTCGGGACGCCGATGCGGATGACGCGCCACTGCGCGCCGGGACGGATCTCGAGGATCGTCCCGACGCCGTCGACGTGCCCCTGCACGATGTGCCCGCCGAGGCGCCCGTGCGCGGCCACGGCCCGCTCGATGTTGACGCGGGTTCCGGGCGCGACTGCGCCGATGGCCGACATGTCGAGCGTCTGGCGCATGACGTCGGCGGTGAACCAGTCCTCGCCCTGATCGATGACGGTGAGGCACACGCCGCTCACGGCGATCGAGTCGCCGTGATGGGCGTCGGACACCGCGAGCGGCGCCCGGACGGTGAGGCGCACGCCATCGCCGGACGGCGCGACGGCGGTGATGGTGCCCTGCTCTTCGATGATTCCGGTGAACATTCAGTTCTCCTTGTCGGGGTGGATCGGATGGGCGGTGACCAGAAGGTCGTCGCCGAGCGGAGTGACGGACGAGATGGTGAGGCGGCGCTGCTGAGCGATCGTGCCGACGCCGATGTCGGCGAGGGCGACGCGCGCGCCGCCGAGGAGAGTCGGTGCGAGGTAGATCAGCACATCGTCGACGAGTCCCGCGCGCAGGAACGAGCTCGCCACGCGCGGCCCGCCCTCGACGAACACACGGTGCGCACCGAGTTCACGCAGCCGGTCGAGGAGGTCGGGGAGGTCCTCGCCCTCGTCCTGGAGGAAGGGGAGGGGATGCCGGCGCACCCGCGCCTCCTGCGGCGTGGCCCGGGTGCCGATGACCACCGGGCGGGGCTGGTGGTCGTAGAGCGTGCCGTCGGGCCGCCGGGCGGTGAGGGCGGGGTCGTCGGCGAGCAGGGTGCCGGTGCCGACGACGATCGCGTCGGCATGGCTGCGTCGCAGGTGCACGTCGGCGCGCGCCTCCGGGCCGGTGATCCACTGACTGGTGCCGTCGTCGGCGGCGGCGCGCCCGTCGAGCGACTGCGCCCACTTCACGGTGACGTGCGGGCGGCCGAGGGCCTGCACGGTGAGCCACGAGTCCAGCAGCGCGCGCCCGTCATCCTCCAGCACGCCGGGCTCCACCTCGACGCCGGCCGCACGCAGGTGCGCTCCGCCGCCGGCGGAGACCCGCCCCGGGTCGGTCACCGCGTAGACGACGCGCGCGACCCCCGCGGCGATCAGCGCCTCCGCGCACGGGCCCGTGCGGCCGGAGTGGTTGCAGGGCTCGAGCGTCACCACGGCCGTCGCCCCGCGGGCGAGCTCGGGCGAGATCCGGGAGAGGGCATCCACCTCGGCGTGCGGCGTCCCGGCGCCACGGTGCCAGCCCTCGGCGAGCACATCGCCCGCGGGGGAGAGCACGACGGCCCCCACCTGCGGGTTGAGGCCGCGTGGACCGTTCAGCGCGAGCGTGAACGCGCGGCGCATCGCCTCGCGTTCGTGGTCTGTCGCTGCCATGGGTGTCTCTCCTGTGAGGCCCCGGGCACGGTCGACACCGCAGACGTCGCTGACGACGCTGCGTGCTGCCTTCCATCCGGACTAGCGACAAGACCTCTGTCGCATCACCGTCGGTTCCGGAATTCCACCGGATCGGCCCCGTGTTCCCGGCCTGGACCGGGGGACACGAGGTTCGCGGACTTTCACCGCCGGTTCGGATTCTCACCGACCCCGGAGCACGTTGAACTGTTCCGATCCTACTCAACGCGTCGTGCGGCGTTTCATTCCGCGTCGTCGAGCAGCGCGCGGGCCGTGGCTTCGTCGATGACGAGCCGGGTGACGAGACCGGCCGCGAGGGCGCCGCGGAGACCGCGCAGCTTCGCGGTTCCCGAGATCACGCACACGCGATCGGGCACGCGTCGGAGCGTCGCGAAGTCGGGACCCGTCGCGCGGTCGTTGAGCGCGATGCCGTCGGTCGAGCCGTCGGCGCGATAGAACACCGTGCCCACGTCGCCCACGACGCCGGTGCTCTCCAGCTCCGCCCGCTCGGCGTCGTCGAGGTATCCGGCGGCGTACACGTGACTCGGGATGCCGGACTCGGCGGCCCCGACGCTGAAGACGACGAGGTTCATGCGCGCCTGCAGGTCGAGGATGCGGCGTGTGCTCGACTCGCGCCAGAAGGCGCGGCGCGTGTCGGGGTCGTCGAAGAACGCCGGCACGGGGAACTGCTGCACGGCCGCGCCGTACGCCCGCGCGAACCGCTGGAGGATCTCGCTCGCGTAGAGCAGGCCGGTGGTGCGGGTGTTGCCCGATCCGTTGAGCTGCACGATGACGCTGCCGTGCGTGCGAGTGGGGACGAGGTGTGTGCTCACCGCCGCCAAGGTCGATCCCCACGCCACCCCGATCACCTGCGTCGAGCGCACGAGGCCGGTGAGGACGTGCGCTGCCGTCGTTGCCGTGCGGTCGAGTCGCTCGGCCTCGCTCGCATGCTCGGAGACCGGGGCGACGTGGGCGACGATGCCGTAACGGCGACGCAGCGCGTCTTCGATGAGGCGGGGTGCGTCGAGGGGCGAGTTGATGCGGATGTCGACGATCCCCTCGCTGCGCGCGTAGGAGAGGAGACGCGACACGGTCGACCTCGATGTGCGCAGCTCGGCGGCGATCGCGGCCATCGTCTGCCCCTGCACGTAGTAGAGGTGCGCGGCGGTCAGGGCATCCTGGACGACGCCCGCCTGTCGCGTCTCCTCGGCGGAAGAGGTCACATCCACTCCGATGAACTCTTCGTGCACATATGTGCAAGGCTACTGCACCATCATGCGCGCGGTGTGAGGATGAGAGGGCGACCCCCACGAAAGGTGCCTCCCATGACCTCCTCACGCCTCCGCGAGCGCCCCTACGCCGACGTGCTCATCATCGGCGGCGGCATCAACGGTCTGGCGACGCTCCGCGACCTCGCGCTGCAGGGCGTGGATGTGGCCCTCGTCGAGAAGAACGACTTCGTCTCCGGCGCGTCGGCCGCATCCAGTCACATGATCCACGGCGGCATCCGCTACCTCGAGAACGGGGAATTCCGGCTCGTCCACGAAGCGGTCACCGAGCGCAACGGCCTGCTGAAGATCGCCCCCCACTACGTGCGCCCGCTGCAGACGACGATCCCGATCTACTCGACCTTCTCCGGTGTGCTCTCCGCTCCGCTGCGCTTTCTCCGACACGGTGGCGGCAAGCCCCGCGAGCGCGGTGCGGCGCTCATCAAGATCGGGCTCGTCATCTACGACTCGTTCTCGCGCGGGGGCGGCCGGGTGCCGCGGCACACGTTCCACGGTCGGAAGCGCTCGCTGCAGGAGCTCCCCGACCTCAACCCAGGCGTCAAGTACACCGCCACGTACTGGGATGCCTCCCTCCACGACCCCGAGCGTCTCGCGCTCGACGTGCTGCGCGATGCGCAGCGCGCCGGCGGCGACCGGGCGCGGGCGGCGAACTACACCGCCGCGGTCGGCACCGACGACGTCCGCGTGGTGCTGCGCGGGGAAGATGGCGAGGACTTCACCTTCACGGCATCCGTCATCGTCAACGCGTCCGGTCCGTGGACCGACCTCACCAACGGCGCCCTCGGCGACACGACGCGCTACATGGGCGGCACGAAGGGCTCGCACGTCGTGCTCGACAATGACGAGCTGCTGGCGGCCACCGGGGGGCGGGAGCTCTTCTTCGAGCACTCCGACGG
>JACEFY010000184.1 GCA_016807485.1 Stenotrophomonas maltophilia
ACAGCACGCACGGCCCCGGCATCCCGTCGCTCACTCGCACGGGAGCACGCTAGCTCGGGCCACCGACAGGGGGAGGCGGCGGTTAGGGTGTGGTCCGTGACTGATCTCGACACGGCGATCGTGCTGATCCCGCTGCTCGCGGTGCTGGCGCCGCTCGCAGCGCGCGCGCTCGGCCCGTGGATCCGGGTGCCGGTGGTCGTGTTCGAGCTGGTGCTCGGGATCGTCGTCGGCCCCAGTGTGCTCGGCTGGACCGGCCCGTCGACGTTCGCCGATCTCCTGTCGCAGTTCGGCCTCGCCATGCTCTTCTTCGTCGCGGGCACCGAGATCGAGTTCGCCGCCCTCCGCGGGCGCACCGGTCGCCGCGCGGTCGGGGGATGGTTCGTCAGTCTCGCGCTCGGCATCGCGATAGGCCTGCTCGTCGCGCCCGGCCTCGGGGCGATCGTCGTCGGCATCGCCCTCGCCTCGACGGCGCTGGGGGCGCTGCTGCCGATCCTGCGCGATGCCGGCGAGCTTCACACGCCCTTCGGGAGAGCGGTCGGCGCTTTGGGTGCCGTCGGCGAGTTCGGGCCGCTGATCGCGATCTCCATCCTTCTGGGGGCTCACAAGCCCGGCGTGGCGACGATCGTCCTCGCCGCCTTCGTGCTCCTGACGGCCGGCGCGATCTGGTACGCGCTGAAAGCGCCGCAGGGTGCCCTCCACCGCGTCGTCAACGCCACCCTGCACACCTCCGGCCAGTTCGCCGTGCGCGTCGTGATGCTGATCCTCACCGGACTCGTCGTGCTCAGCATCGTGCTCGACCTCGACATGCTGCTCGGCGCCTTCGCGGCCGGCGTCATTTGGCGGCTGCTCATGCGCGATGCCGACCCCGCCGACCGCGCCGCCGTCGAGAGCAAGGTCGAGGGAATCGCGTTCGGCTTCCTCGTGCCGCTGTTCTTCCTCTACACCGGCATCACCTTCGACCTGGGCGCGCTGCTGGCCGACCCGCGCCTGCTCGCCCTCGTCCCGCTCGTGCTCCTGGTGCTCCTCATCGTCCGCGGCGTCCCCTCGGTGCTCGCGGCGCCGTCGGGTGCCACCCCGAAGACGAAGGTCGCCACCGCCCTCCTCGGCGCGACGGGTCTCCCGATCATCGTCGCCGTGACGAGCATCGGCGTCGACGAGAAGCTGATCTCGAGCGGGGTCGGCGCCGTGCTCGTGGGCGCCGGCATGCTGTCGGTGCTGCTCTTCCCGCTCATCGGGATGGCCCTCCGCGGCGATCCCGTCTCGAGCCCGGCGCACGCCGACGACCCGGTCCGATGACCGCGAGCGAGCTGATCTCCGACGCGCGCGGCCGCCTGGCGGGCACGCCCCGCGAGCGGCTAGGCGAGTGGGTGACGTCGCGCAAGATCCTCGGTATCGGGCGCGCGCCGCGCATCGTGCCGGTCGGCGACGCCTGGCACCTCGGGGTCCTCCTCATCGCGCCGGAGGTGGTGCTGGCGACGGGCGAGATCGTCCGCGCCCGCGCGGAGGTCATCCGCGGGTACACCGCCGAATCGCAGCGGGCGCGCGCCGAGGTGGCGGCCGCGGCGCGACGCGGCGGCTTCGACGAGGGTGAGACGGTGCACCTCGGGTGGCAGGTGATCGATCTCGCCGCGGTGGATGCCGGGGGCTCATCCGGACCGCTCTCGGTCTCCGGCGGCATCCCGCAGATCCGCTGGAGCGCGGGAGGCGGCATCCGCCCGCTCCGCGACTATCTCGACGAGCAGGTGGGTCTGCGCTGACGGCCTGTCAAGGGTCACGGGGCGGCAATCCGCGCGAAGTAGGGTGGATGCTCACAGCACTGGGAGGCGCTCATGCAGGTTTGGCCTGGTTCGGCTTATCCACTGGGGGCGACGTTCGACGGCAGCGGCACCAACTTCGCGCTGTTCAGCGAGGGCGCGGAACGCGTGGAGCTCTGCTTGTTCGGCGACCGCGGCAAGGAGACCCGCGTCGAGATGCGCGACGTCGACGCGTTCGTCTGGCACGCCTACCTGCCCACGATCCAGCCCGGGCAGCGCTACGGCTACCGCGTCTACGGACCGTCCGATGCCGCGAACGGCAAGCGGTTCAACCCCAACAAACTTCTGCTCGACCCGTACGCGAAGGCCGTCGACGGAGAGATCCAGTGGGGTCAGTCGGTGTTCGGCTACGACTTCGGCGACCCCGACTCGGTCAACGACGAGGACTCGGCCGCCCAGATGATGAAGGGCGTCGTCATCAACCCGTTCTTCGACTGGACGGGCGACCGCCAGCCGAAGACGCCGTACGCCGAGTCGCTCATCTACGAAGCGCACGTGAAGGGGCTCACCGAGCTCCACCCCGACATCCCCGAGGAGATCCGCGGCACGTACAGCGCGATCGCGCACCCGGCGATCATCGAGCACCTCAAGAAGCTCGGCGTCACCGCGATCGAGCTCATGCCCGTGCACCAGTTCGTCAACGACTCCACGCTCCAGGAGAAGGGGCTGTCGAACTACTGGGGCTACAACACGATCGCCTTCCTCGCCCCGCAGAACACCTATTCGGCCACCTTCAGCAAGCGCGGCGACCAGCGCGGCCAACAGGTGCAGGAGTTCAAGGGCATGGTCAAGGCGCTGCACGCCGCCGGCATCGAGGTGATCCTCGACGTCGTCTACAACCACACCGCCGAGGGCAACCACATGGGCCCCACCCTGTCGATGAAGGGCATCGACAACGAGGCCTACTACCGCCTGGAAGACAAAGACAAGCGCTACTACACCGACTACACCGGCACCGGGAACTCGCTCAACGTCGGCAACCCGCACACGCTGCAGCTCATCATGGACTCGCTGCGCTACTGGGTGCTCGAGATGCACGTCGACGGATTCCGCTTCGATCTGGCGGCCACCCTCGCGCGGGAGTTCTACGAGGTCGACCGGCTCGCGGCGTTCTTCGAGCTCGTCCAGCAGGATCCGGTGGTCAGCCAGGTGAAGCTCATCGCCGAGCCGTGGGACATCGGCCCCGGCGGCTACCAGGTGGGCAACTTCCCGCCGCAGTGGACGGAGTGGAACGGCAAGTACCGCGACACCGTCCGCGACCTGTGGCGGGGCGAGCCGTCGACGCTCGGCGAGTTCGCGTCGCGTCTCACCGGCTCCGCCGACCTGTACGAGCACTCCGGGCGGCGGCCCGTGGCATCCATCAACTTCGTCACGGCGCACGACGGCTTCACCCTCCGCGACCTCGTCTCGTACAACGAGAAGCACAACGAGGCCAACGGGGAAGACAACAACGACGGCGAATCGCACAACCGCTCGTGGAACGGCGGCGTCGAGGGCCCGACCGACGACCCCGACGTGCTGACGGTGCGCGCGCGCCAGCAGCGTAACTTCCTCGCGACACTGCTGCTCAGCCAGGGCGTTCCGATGATCAGCCACGGCGACGAACTCGGCCGCACGCAGGGCGGCAACAACAACGGGTACGCGCAGGACAACGAGATCACGTGGGTCGACTGGGAGCACGTCGACCAGCCGCTCGTGGAGTTCACGTCGGCGCTCGCCCGTCTTCGCCGGGAGCACCCGACCTTCCGCCGCAGCCGCTTCTTCGACGGTCGCCCGGTGCGGCGCGAAGAGGGCGCCCCGGTGCCCGACATCGTGTGGCTGCGACCCGACGGCACGCAGATGCAGCCCGAAGACTGGGACTCCGGTTTCGGGCGGGCGGTCGGCGTCTTCCTCAACGGCGACGGCATCCGCGAGCGCGATCGCCGCGGGCAGGAGATCCACGATCGGCACTTCTTCATCCTGTTCAACGCGGGTGACGAGCAGGTGCAGTTCACCATGCCGCAGGCCGACTTCGGGCCCGAGTGGGAGGTGATCGTCGACACCGCCGGGGCGGCCGCCGACGGCGAGCCGCTCTCGGGTGGCGACCACATCGATCTCGTCGGCCGCTCGCTCATGGTGCTGCGTGCGCACGAGCCCGAGCAGCCCGAGGTCGACCACTCGGTGGCCGCGTCGCTCGCGGCGTTCACGACCCCGATCGACATCGTGCCTTCGCCGGCGCCGAAGGCGGAGCAGACGAGCGGCGCATGACGCGACGCCCCGTCTCGACCTACCGGCTGCACGTGCAGCCGTCGTTCGATCTGGATGCCGCGGCAGCCGCCGTGCCGTACCTCCGCGACCTCGGCGTCGACTGGGCCTATCTGTCGCCGCTCCTGCAGGCGGCGGACGGCTCGGACCACGGCTACGACGTCGTCGACCCCACGCGGGTCGACGCGGCGCGGGGCGGACCGGAGGCGCTCGCGCGGTTCAGTGCCGCAGCCCGGGCGGCGGGCCTCGGCATCCTCGTGGACATCGTGCCCAACCATCAGGGCGTGGCCGATCCGGCCGCGAACCCGTGGTGGTGGGATGTCCTCCTACGTGGGCGCGCGTCGCCGCACGCGGGCGCGTTCGACATCGACTGGGACCACGGCGACGGGCGGCTCGTGCTCCCCGTCCTCGGCGGCGACCTCGATGAGGTCGTTGCGGCGGGCGAGATCACGGTCACCCCCGACGGGTCGGATGCCGCCCCCTTCGGCACCGCGCGGTATTACGACCTCGTCCTGCCGCTCGCCGAGGGCACGGCGCCGGCCGCAACCACCTCCGATGCGGCTGCGGTGCGGAGCGTGCTCGGGAGCCAGCACTGGACACTCGCCTCGTGGCGCCGTGACGCCGAGCTGCTGAACTACCGCCGCTTCTTCACCGTGACCTCGCTCGCCGGAGTGCGCGTGGAGGTGCCCGAGGTCTTCGACGCGAGTCACGTCGAGGTGCTGAGGTGGATCCGCGAGGGGCTCGCCGACGGGCTGCGGATCGACCACCCCGACGGTCTCGCCGACCCGGGCGGCTACCTCGACCTGCTCGCCGCTGCTGCCGGCTCGCCCTACGTCGTCGTGGAGAAGATCCTGGAGCGCGGCGAGGAGCTGCCCGGCTGGTGGCAGACCGACGGCACGACCGGCTACGACGCGCTCGCCGAGATCGACCGCGTGCTGACCGATCCGGCCGGGGAGGCGGCGCTCGCCGCACCCGACTGGGCCGCGCTCATCCACGACACCAAGCGCGCCGTCGCCGACACGTCGCAGGCCGCCGAGGTCGGGCGCCTCG